>JAJYDD010000415.1 GCA_021777795.1 Pseudomonadota bacterium
CATCGCCGCCTTCGACCGGCTGTGGCGCGAGGGCGCGAGCGCGCCGCGCATGTTGTCGGTGGGCCTGCATCTGCGCATGATCGGCCGCCCGGCCCGCATCGGCGGGCTGGAGACGATCCTGGCGCACATGCGCCAGCGCGGCGGCGCCTGGATCGCGCGGCGCGACGCCATCGCCCGCTGCTGGCTCGCCCATGCCGACGGCTGAGCCGATGCGCCTGCTGCTCATCAACCCCAACACCACCGAGGCGATGACGCAGCGCATCGCCGCCCATGCCAGGCGCTTCGCCCCCGAGGGCGTGGAGATCGAGACGCGGACGGCGGCGTTCGGCCATCCCGTCATCGCCAGCCGCGCGTCTTACGCCATCGCCGCCCACGCGGCCTTGGAAGCCTATACGGCCGGTTTCGACGCCGTCATCCTCGCCTGTTTCGGCGATCCCGGCCTGGAGGCGTTGCGGGAGGCGGCGACCGAACCGGTTTATGGCCTCGCGGAGGCGGCATTTCGCGAGGCCGACGCGCTCGGCGCGCCCTTCGCCATCCTGACCCTCGGCCGGCCGTGGATCGCCATGCTGGAGGAGCGCGTGCTGTTGGCCCGCGTCGGTGCGCCGTTTCTGGGCGTATTCGCCGGCGAGGGCACGGGGCTCGACGCCGCGCGCGACGCCGACGCGGTCGCCGCCCGCGTGCAGGGCCTTGCCGACGCCGCCGTCGCCGCCGGGGCGCGCACGCTGATTCTCGGCGGCGCCGCGCTCGCGGGTCTCGCGCCGCGCACGCCGGCGCGGCTCATCGACGGGATCGAGGCGGCGATGCTCCAGGCGGTCGCCGGGTTCGACAGGAAACGGTGAAGGCTTTCGCCCGTCACATTTACGACGACCCAAGCCTCGGCTACCATCCTCGAAATCATTGAGGGAGGAAGCTTTGGGAGCGCTGCACGAAGGCGGCACGGTCGGCCAGATGCTGATGACGGCGATCGCGCGTTACCCCGATCGCCCGGCCATCGCCGACAATCACACCCGCTGGTCTTATCGCGACCTCGGCGCGGCGGCGGGACGGATGATCGCGGTGTTCCGGGCGCTGGGCCTGAAGAAGGGCGACGGCGTTGCCTTGCTGGCCAGCAATCGCGTCGAGACCTGGGGCGTCGTCACGGCTGCGGCCATCATGGGGCTTCGCTACACGCCGCTGCACCCGCTGGCGGCCGAGGACGACCAGGCCTTCATCGTCGAGGACGCCGAGATCAAGACGCTCGTCGTCGAGGGGGCGAAATTCGCCGAGCGCGGCCGCGCGCTCAAAGCGCGCGTCGGCGGCCTCCAACATCTGCTGTCCTTCGGCCCGATGGCGGGCGCGCGCGATTTTCTCGCCGAAATGGCGTCCGTGGCGCCTGCGACGCTGAAGGACGAGGGCGAGGCGGAGGCGATCTGCTGGCTGGCCTATACCGGCGGCACCACGGGGCGCTCCAAGGGCGTGATGATCGCGCATCGCTGCATCGTCAACATGGCGACGCTCATCTACGCCGATTGGGACTGGCCGGAGGCGACGCGCTATCTCGCCGCCACGCCGATCACCCACGCCGGCGGCGTCAACATCTTCCCGACGCTGATGCGCGGCGGCTTCGTGCGCGTCCTGCCGGGTTTCGACCTGGAGACCTATTGCCGCACCATCCAGGAAGAGAAGATTAACGCCGTCTTCCTGGTGCCGACGCTGGTCTATGCGTTGATCGACGCCCATGAGATGCGCGCCCGCTACGATCTCTCGTCCTTGCAGATGATCGTCTATGGCGCGGCGCCGATGTCGCCCGACCGTCTCTTGGAGGCGATGCGGATATTCGGCCCCGTGTTCGTGCAGATGTACGGCCAGACCGAGGCCCCGCAATGCATCACCACCTTGCGCAAGGTCGATCACGATGCCGCCCATCCCCGCCGCCTCGGCTCCTGCGGACGCGCGAACCCGCTCGTCGATGTCAAGCTGTTCGACGCCGACATGAACGAGGTCGAGCGCGGCCAGCCAGGGGAAATCTGCCTGCGCGGCGCCTTGGTGATGAACGGCTACTGGAAACGCCCGGAGGCGACGCAAGAGGCGTTTCGCGGCGGCTGGCTGCACACCGGCGACGTCGCCGTCGAGGACGAGGACGGTTATTACTATATCGTCGACCGCACCAAGGACATGATTATCTCCGGCGGCTTCAACATCTACCCGCGCGAGGTCGAGGATGCGCTAATGTCGCATCCCGCCGTCGCCTCGGCCGCCGTTATCGGCGTTCCCGACGACAAATGGGGCGAGGCGGTGAAAGGTTTCGTGGTGCTCAAATCCGGCGCCGTCGCCGACTTCGAGACCTTGCACGCGCATGTGCGAGCCAAGCGCGGCGGACCCTGGGCGCCGAAATCGATCGATTTCGTCGAGGCGATCGCGGTGACCGGTCTTGGCAAGGTGGATCGCAAGGCGCTGCGCGCGCCCTATTGGCAGGGGCGCACGCGGCGCGTCGCATGATGAGCGACAGCGGCGAGGCGGTGCGGGTCGAGCGCGCGGGGCCGGTGACGACGATCATCGTGAGCCGGCCCGAGCGCCGCAACGCCGTCGATGGCCCGATGGCGGCGGCCCTGCGGCGCGCCTTTCGCGGTTTCGAGGCCGACGACAGCCAGAATGTCGCGGTGCTCTGGGGCGAAGGCGGCGTCTTCTGCGCCGGCGCCGATCTCACCGCCCTCAACGATCTCACCGCCCTCAACGATCCCGCGCGCGCCCACGAACTCGACGCGGACGGCGGCGGCGACGGGCCGATGGGGCCGTCGCGCATCGCCTTCACCAAGCCGATCATCGCCGCCGTCGCCGGTTACGCGGTCGCCGGCGGCCTCGAACTGGCGCTGCTCGCGGACCTGCGCATCGCCGAGGAGGGGGCGACCTTCGGCGTGTTCTGTCGGCGCTGGGGCGTGCCGCTCATCGACGGCGGCACGGTGCGGCTGCCGCGCCTCGTCGGCATGGGACGGGCGATGGACATGATCCTGACCGGACGGCCGGTCGGCGCGCGCGAGGCGCTGGAGATGGGCCTCGCCAACCGCGTCGTCCCCGATGGCCATTCGCGCGCGGTCGCGGAACGACTCGCCGCCGAAATCGCGGCCTTTCCGCAGGCCTGTCTGCGCGCCGACCGGCGCTCGGCCTATGCGCAATGGGATCTGCCGATTGACGAGGCCTTGAGGCAGGAGGGGCGCCAGGG
This sequence comes from Pseudomonadota bacterium, assembly GCA_021777795.1. Taxonomy (GTDB): domain Bacteria; phylum Pseudomonadota; class Alphaproteobacteria; order Rhizobiales; family Beijerinckiaceae; genus Roseiarcus. The sequence goes on from JAJYDD010000415.1 coordinate 3,200, forward strand.
CGCGCCGATCGTGGCGGCAGAGGGCAAGGCCGGCGCCAAGCGTTTCGAGCACGGCGCAGGCCGGCACGGCCGCTTCGGCGAGTGAACAAGGCGCCGCCGCGAGCTTGCCTTCGACCCCTGGCCGTCAGAGCCGCTTGGCGACTTCCTCCAGCATGACTTCGGTGGCGCCGCCGCCGATCGCCTGCACGCGCGCATCGCGCGTCATGCGCTCGATCGCGCTGCCGCGCATGAAACCCATGCCGCCGTGGAATTGCAGGCAATCATACATGACCGCGTTGACGAGTTCGCCGCAATAGGCCTTGGCCATCGACACTTCGCGCGTCACGTCATGCCCGCGCGCGTCGCGCCAGGCGACGGAATAGACAAGCTGGCGCCCGGCCTCGACTTCGCCGGCGCGCTGCGCCAGACGCTGACGAATGGCTTGTTTGTCCCACAACGAGGCCCCGAACGCCTTGCGGGTCTTGACGTAATCGACCGTCAGATCCAGCGCCGCCTTGGCCTCGCCCATCGCCATCGCCGCGATCACGATGCGCTCGTTCTGGAAATTGCGCATGATCGCATAGAAGCCGCGGCCGACCTCGCCGAGCACGGCGTCCTTCGGCACGAAACAATCCTCAAACAACAATTCGGCGGTGTCCGAGGATCGCCAGCCATGTTTGTCGAGCGCGCGGCCGACTTGGAATCCCGGCGTCCCCTTCTCAACCAGAAACATAGTCACCGCCTTGCTGCCGCCCGCGAGATCCCCGGTTTTGGCGGCGACGCAATAGATGTCGGCGTGGACGCCGTTGGTGATGAACATCTTGGCGCCGTTCAGCACGAAGCCGCCATCGCGCTCCCGCGCCGTCGTGCGGATCGCTTTGACGTCGGAGCCCGCGTCGGGCTCCGTCACCGCCACGGCGCAGATGGCCTCGCCGGCGATGA
>JAJYDD010000416.1 GCA_021777795.1 Pseudomonadota bacterium
CCTCTATCGGTCCCTGGATGCAGGTGGAAACCCCGAGTTCATGACGGTCATGAAAGTTCTTGCGTCCTTGGGTGTGCGGTTGGAAGTGAAGCCGTTTGATTCATCGCCGCGTTTTCAAGTTGCGGTCGTCTAGAGGAAGAGGGCGGCGCTTCGCTTCGTGACGGATTTCGGGTCGAGGGAGAGTCTCTCGGCGTCCGTCGCGGAGTAAGGACCATGGCCTCTGCCATCCAGAAGATCACACTGTCGTCGTCGCGCGACATCCCCTTCAACAAGTTGGTGCTCAGCCAGGCAAACGTCCGGCGTGTGAAGGCCGGCGTGTCGGTCGAGGAACTCGCCGAGTCCATCGCGCGGCGCGGCCTCATCCAGTCCTTGCATGTCCGGCCCGTCCTCGACGCGGAGGGCAAGGAGACCGGCATGTTCGAGGTGCCCGCCGGCGGGCGCCGCTATCGGGCGCTCGAACTTCTCGCCAAGCAGAAGCGCCTCGCCAAGACCGCCCCGGTCCCCTGCGTTGTCGGCGACTCGGCGAGCGGCATCATGATCGACGAAATCTCGCTGGTCGAGAACATCGACCGCGCGCCGCTGCACCCGCTCGACCAGTTCCGGGCGTTTCAAGCCATGCGCGACAAGGGCATGACCGAGGAGGCGATCGCCGCCGCGTTTTTCGTCGGCGTCAATGTCGTGAAGCAGCGCCTGCGCCTCGCGTCGGTTTCACCCAAGCTGCTTGATATCTACGCCGAGGACGGCATGACGCTGGAAATGCTGATGGCCTTCACCGTCTCGCCAGACCACGCCCGGCAGGAACAGGTCTGGGAGACGATCGGGGCCGGTTGGCAGAAGGAGCCGTGGCAGATCCGACGGATGCTGACCGAGACCGCCGTGCGCGCCTCCGACAAGCGCGCCGTCTTCGTCGGCGTCGATGCTTATGAAGCGGCTGGCGGCGTCGTGTTGCGCGATCTTTTCCAGTCCGACGACGGCGGTTGGCTTCAGGACGTCGGCCTGCTCGACCGCCTGGTCGCCGAGAAGCTGAGGGCGGGCGCCGACGAGTTCGCAGCCGAAGGCTGGAAATGGGTCGAAGCCGGCCTCAGCATTCCCTACGGCATCTCCCAGGGCCTGCGGAAAATTTCCGGCACGCCGCTCGACATGACCGAGGCGGAACATGCGACGCGCGACGCCTTGCAGGCCGAATATAACCGCCTGTCCGAGGAGTACGAAAGCACCGAGGAATTGCCGGACGAGATCGATCAGCGCTTCGGCGAGATCGAGGCGGCGATGGAAGCCCTCGACAACCGGCCCGCCCGCTACGATCCGGCCGAGATCGCCATCGCGGGCGTCTTTGTCACCATCGACGCCAACGGCAAGCTCGTCGCCGATCGCGGCTATGTCCGCCCAGCGGACGAACGACCGATCGAGCCGGACGGCGACGACACGCGTGAGATCGTGGAGGATGGGACCGGCGAACCTGCTCCGCCCGCCATCCAGCGCGCCGTCATCACCATCGGCGGTCAGTCCGCACCGGCGGTGGAGGAAGACGAGGAGGACGGCGTCAAGCCGCTGCCCGAACGCCTCGTCACCGAGTTGACGGCATATCGCACGCTCGCGCTGCGCGACGCCGTGGCCAGCCATCCGCATGTCGCCATGACGGCGCTCCTGCACAAGCTGGTATCGGACACCTTCCTGCACCGCCCGGCGACGGGCGCGCTGGAGGCCAATGTCCGGCAGGTCCACTTCCCGGCCCAGGCCGAGGAATTGAAGGACAGCCCGTCGGCGCAATCCGTCACCGATCGGCATGAACGCTGGGGCGACCATGTTCCGGCCGATGACGAGGCCCTGTGGGATTGGCTCGTGGCGCTCGACGACGACAATCGCATGGAATTGCTCGCCCATTGCGTCAGCTATGGCGTCAACGCGCTCTATGAGCGGCCAAATCCCTACGGCGGTTCTGGCGTCAGCGAGCACGGGCTGAAAGTCCGCCTTGCGCAGGCGGACCGTCTCGCGCGGGCGACCGGCCTCGACATGGCGCAGGTGGGATGGCGGCCGACGGTCGGCAATTATCTTGGCCGCGTCACCAAGGCCAATATCATCGAAGCCGTCCGCGAGGGCGCCGGGGAACGGGCCGCGCAGCTCATCGACCACATGAAGAAGGGCGACATGGCCAAGGAGGCGGAACGGCTGCTGGCCGACACCGGCTGGTTGCCCGAGCCGCTGCGTCTCGCTGGCGCCGAAAGCGACCTGGCGCCCGAACCCGCTGATCAGGATGGCGCCGATGAGGCTCTTCCCGCCTTCCTCACCGGGGAGGACGAGGAAGAAAACCCCGCCGACATTGATGAGGACGAGGAATCCATGATCGCCGCCGAGTGATCGCGCCAGCGGGGAGCGGCGCAAACCGCTCTCCGCTGACTTCGCCATCCATTCCCAAACCTGCCCGGCCTCGCGCCGGGCTTTTTCGTTTCAGGAGCCTGACATGGCCGACTATTTCACTCGATTTTCGTGCCTGCTTGATGTCGGCACGCCCGAGAACGCCGCCCGCGCCCTCGATCTTTACAACGCTCTGTCAGAGGAAGGCGCTTCGGAAGAACCGCTCTCCGAAGGATTTCTGCTGTCGATCCAGCCCGAGCACGGCGGTACGAACCTCTGGATGCGCGATGACATCACCGGCGATCCTGAACGGCTGATCAAGTTCGTCAAACGCTGCGCAGCCGAGTTAGGCCTCACAGGCCGATGGGGATTCCAGTACGCCAACACCTGCTCGAAGCCGCGGCTCGACGGATTCGGCGGCGGCGCGCATGTGCTCGATCTCGCCACCGGCCAGACCGTGGACTGGATCTACACCGATGGCTGGCTCGCCGAGACGATTTCCAACGACGGAGACCGGATATGAGTATCCCCTCCTTCGCCCGGACGAATTTCCAGACGCTGCTGCGCGCAGCGGGCGACGGCAATCTCGCCCTGATGGAATGCCTCGACGCCGTAACGGGCAGCCCCCGATACGTCATTTGCGCCGTGGGACAGGACAACGGCGATTACGTCTTCACGCCCTTCGGTTATCTGGCTGACGGCAATCCCTATGACGCTTACCTCCCGCCAGATCCCGACGACACCAAAGGCTTCGTTCGCCCCGATGTGCAGGGAAACGCGCCATGATGGAAATGGAGGCCATATTCGCAGCGGATCGCGAACATCCGCCGCACGAACGGTCGCTGCCATGGCCAGAAACCCGAAATGGCATGACCGTCATCGTTGAACCCAAGCCCCATTGGGCCAGTGACATGCGGGCCTTCCGGCCCGATGTTCGAGAATATTGCGCCTATGCCGATTGGGTCGAGCACGGCGCCTGTGCGAGATTCTTCGGCCACATCGCGATCTGCGGCTATGATCTGATGCGCAAAGCGCGTGCGCTCATCGCTTGCGAGATCGCCGAAGGACAGCGGAAGTAAACCCTGAAGAGCGCCCACCTCACGGTCGGGCGCTTTTTTCATGTCCGGTCTTTGAGAGGAAGAGGCCCGCCGGAACGGAATGAGTCCGCGAGGTCGAGAGAGAGCGTAGCGCGGACTTGTCCTGTCCCGCTCTCCTTGAGGCTTCATTCCATGAACATCCCGTCCTCCGTGGCCGCCGCGCCGGCCGCGTCGCTTCCGCTCGGCTCGTCGTCAGCCATTCTTGTCGCCGCGGATTTGCTGCTTCCGCATCTCGAACGCGGCAAACAGATCGACGCCGCCCTTCTGCGCCGCGCCATGGAAACCGCTTGTCGAGCCTCCGACGCCGCTGGCGCCTGGGATTGGAAAGGATCTTATGACGCGTGCGAGGTCGCGACCGTTCTCTTCTTGCGCAAATACGGAAAGGCGCTGTTCCGCAAAGCCGCGTCTCCGGCTGCACGGCTTTCCGTGCTCACCAGGATCGTTGGGTTGTTACCGACGCACACGCGCCGCTCCGAAGAAAGCCAAACGTTTCAGCAATTCTCGACGCCGCTGCCGCTGGGCCTCGCCGCGCTGACGGCGGCGGCGATCACGCCGACCGACCGTGTGCTGGAGCCATCGGTCGGAACTGGCCTACTTGCCATCCTCGCGGCGACGGCCGGCGGCACGCCGATTCTCAACGAACTGGCCGAGACCCGCGCCGATCTGC
>JAJYDD010000417.1 GCA_021777795.1 Pseudomonadota bacterium
ACACGATGCGCTTGCCGCCCGAACTCGCGCTGCAGGCTCTGCAAGAGCTTTCGGGAGACGCACGATGAGTACAGCCACCGGCGAGAGCGCCAAAGTCTCCGATTTCATCGCCCGCGGCGCATCGGGCGCGCTGCCGCGCCTCTACGGCGACGCGCTGGTCGAGGCCGCGCGGCGCGATCCCCGCATCGTCTGTCTTTCCGCCGATCTGCGCGGCTCCACCGAGACCGATCGCTTCGCTGCGGAACTGCCCGAGCGTCATGTCGAAGCGGGCATCGCGGAAGCCAACATGATCGGCATGGCCGCCGGCATGGCGCGTTGCGGCGACGTGCCTTTCGTGCACTCCTTCAGCGTCTTCGTCACACGGCGCTGCTACGATCAGATCGCCATGCAAGTGGCCTATCCCAAGCTGCCGGTGAAGATCGTCGGATTTCTGCCCGGCTTGACGACGGCGCTGGGCGTCTCCCATCAGGCGATCGACGACATCGCATTGATGCGCGCGCTGCCGAACATGACGGTCGTCGAACCCTCAGGGCCCGAGCAACTGGCCTCGGCGGTCGAGGCGGCGCTGGCGGTCGATGGCCCCGTCTATCTCAGATTGAAGCGGCCCGACGCCGGCGTTCCCATCGGTGCGGCGCGGCCGTTGAGGTTAGGACGAGGCGAAGTCCTGCGGCGCGGCGCCGATGGCGCCATCTTCGCCTGTGGAGTGACCGTCGGCGCCGCGTTGCAGGCGGCCGACGCTTTGGCGAAGCAAGGAACCGAGGCCGCCGTCGTCAATATGGCGACCCTCAAGCCGCTCGACGAGGCGCTCGTCGTCGAATACGCGCGCGCCACAGGGTTGATCGTCGCCGCCGAGAACCACACGATCATCGGCGGCCTCGGCTCGGCGATCGCTGAGACGCTGATGGAGGCGGGCGTCGCGGCGGGCTTTGCGCGCGTCGGCGTCGCGGATCGCTTCGCTGAGGGCGGCTCGACGCCCTATTTGCAGGCCAAGTACGGCCTCGATGCGACAGCGATCGTGCAAGCCTATCGGCGCGCCGAGGCGCGGCGCGCGACGTTGCGCGGCGCTGCCGGCGAGGCTTGGCGCGGCGCTGCGGGCGCGGCTTGAGAAAGGAAGGCCGGCCATGTTTTTGTTGTTCGGCGCCATCGCGGACGATCTGACGGGCGGGCTCGAACTCGCCGCGATGCTGCGCGCCCAGGGCGTCGGCTGCGACTTCGTGAGCGATCCGCACGCGCTGGACCCCGCGAGCGAAGCCGAGGCGGCGGTCATCGCCCTGCGCACGCGCGTCGCGCCGCGCGCCGAGGCGCTCGCCCGTTTCGAGGCCGCCGCGACCCGGTTGCTCGAACGCGGCGCGCGACAGATTTTCTTCAAATATTGCGCCACCTTCGATTCGACCGACGAAGGCAACATCGGCCCCTGCGCCGATCTGCTGGCCGCGCGCACGCAAGCGCGCCAGACCTTATTCTGCCCGAGCTTCCCGGAGGCCGGGCGGCGCGTGTTCCAGGGCCATCTCTTCGCCGACGACCAACTCATCTCGGAATCGCCCAAGCGCTACGATCCGCTGACGCCGATGACCGACCCCAATCTTGTTCGCGTGCTCCAGCGGCAAACCCAGACGCGCGTCGGCCTGCTGGCGCAGCAGAGCCTGCGCGCGGGCCACGCGGCCCTGCGCGCCGCCAGCGAGCGCCTGCGCCACGAGGGCAAACCCTTCGCGATCGTCGATGCGGCGACGCCCGAGGACCTCGCAGCGATCGCCGAGCTGACGGTGGACTGGCCGCTGATGACCGGCAATTCCTCCGTCGCGGCCTACTATCCGAAGCTGTGGCGTGAACGCGCGCTGAGCGCGACGCTGTCGCCGCCGAGCCTCCCGCCTGTGCCGGGACCCGCCGTCGTGCTTGCCGGCAGTTGCGCCGAACGAACGCTCAAGCAGCTCGAAAGCTTTGCAGCCGAGCGGCCTGTCCATTTCATCGACCTGCGCGTCGCCGACGCCGACGAGGCGGTGCGCGACGCGGTCGCCTGGGCGCTGCCGCTGCTTGTCGATGGGCCGGTGGCGATCGCGACCTCGGCCCCGCCGGATGTCGTGAGCAGCGCGCAGGCGCGCTGGGGCCAACGCGAGGCGGCGGCGCTGGCCGAGGCGATCCTCGGGCGCATCGCGGCGCAGTTGCGCGCCGCCGGCGTCGCGCGCTTCCTGATCGCGGGCGGCGAGACATCGGGGGCGGTGTTGCAGCATCTCAACCTCACACGCCTGCGCGTCGGGGCTTACAAGGCCCCCGGCGTCGCGCAAGCGACCTCGGAGGGCGAGGCGCCGCTGGCGCTGTGTTTGAAATCGGGCAAGCTGGGGCCGGAAGACATGTTCCTGCCGATGCTCGCCAGCATGGCGCGCGGCGAGGGTTAGCCGGCGGAGCGAGAAAGCGAGGCGCGGATGACGGCGGGCACGATCGGGGATCAAAGCCTGCGCGAGGCGGTCTGCGAGGGCTATCGCGACCTGGAGCGGCTCGGCCTCAGCAGCGGCAGCGCCGGCAACGTGAGCGTGCGATGCGCTGCCGGCATGTTGATTAGCCCAACGGGCGCGACGGCCGCCAGCGTAACGCCGCAAGGGTTCGTCGCGATGACGCTCGACGGAGAGACTACCAGCCCCGGCAAGCCGTCGAGCGAATGGGCGATGCACGCGGAGATCTATCGCCGCGCGCCCGCCGCCGAGGCCGTGGTGCACGCCCATCCCGACGCCTGCGTGGCGCTATCGTGCCATCGCCGCGCGATCCCAGCCTTTCATTACATGATCGCCTCCTTCGGCGGCGACGATGTTCCGTGCGCCGCCTACGCGCCGTTGGGAACGCACGAACTGGCGCTGGCCGCCGCCGCAGTCCTGCACGACCGCAACGCCTGCCTTCTGGCCAATCACGGCATGATCTGCCACGCGGAAACCCTCGCCGAGGCGCTGGCCAATGCGCTGAAGCTCGAAGTGCTCGCGCGGCAATATATCCTCTCCTTGCAGATCGGTCCGCCGGTTTTGCTGACCGCCGCGGAGATGGATGTCGTGCGCGAACGCTACCGGTCCTATGGCCGCTAGAGCAGTTCCCGCACAGCCGTATCCACGGGCATAACCTGCGTAAAGAAGAAATGCCGACAGTCTGTTGGCCGGTCTTGGCGCGCGTCGCGAGGCGCACCGCCTTGAGCAGTCGCGCGAGCGTTGTTTTGCCGCTGCCGAGGACGCGCGTGAGCGCGATCACCGGTCGCAATTCAGCGCTCATAGACCGCCCGCCCCTCGAAACAACCAGCCTCCGCGCCTAGCTGCGCAAGCCGGAACAGCATCAACGAAGCGATCTGCGAAGGCTTGACGACAACGCCGTTGCGCGCCGCGAGCGCCGGCGGGAACTTCCAGGGCGCCGTCGGGGCCGACGACCCAGAAAACGGCGATGAATTGCCCCAAACCGGGGACGACCGCCGCCCACAGACTGCCGATCCCGGCTTGTTTCATCGTCGAGCAGCGCTCCTGCGCGACGTTCATTGTTTGAACCCATGTTGCGACTATCGACTTGCAAAAACCCTGCGAACGCGTCAACCCCTTTTTTGACAGGCGGCGGGCGAGCGAACGAAGCGCTGGCCCAGCGCGCCCGCGAGACCATGCCTATCTCTGAGGCCGCCGGCGAGGCGCTGTCCAGCGTGTTTGTTTGCGAGTTTGCAGCGGCGTAACACACCCAAAGGAGGGCGTCAGATGAACCCGCGCATTCTGCTGATAGGGACCGCAGACACCAAATCCCCGGAGCTGACATTCCTCAAAGAGCGGATCGTCGAGGCGGGCGGCGAGGTCCTGTTCATGGACGTCGGCGTGCTGTCGCGGGGCGAGTTGAAGGCGGAACTGACCAACGAAGGCGTCGCGGCGGCGGCGGGCGCGACCCTGCCCGAGATCGCGGCGCTGGGCGATGAGAACGCGGCTATGGCGAAGATGGCTGAAGGGGCGGCGAGGCTCGCCGCCAGGCTCGCCGCTGAGGGCCGCATCGACGGCATGCTGGCGCTCGGCGGCACGATGGGAACCGATCTTGCCTTGGACGTCGCCTCGGCGCTGCCGCTCGGCGCGCCTAAGTTCATTGTTTCGACGATCGCCTATTCGCATCTCAT
>JAJYDD010000418.1 GCA_021777795.1 Pseudomonadota bacterium
GAGCGCGGCGTGAAGCTGATCGGCGCGACGGCGCATTTTGTCACCTCCGATCTCGACGAGGGTCCGATCATCGAACAGGACGTCGAGCGCATCAGCCACCGCGACACGCCCGAGGATCTCGTGCGCAAGGGCCGCGACATCGAGCGGCGCGTGCTTTCGCGCGCGCTCAGCATCCACCTTGAGGACCGCGTGCTGCTCAACGGCCGCAAGACCGTGGTGTTCTACGGCTGATTTTTGGCCGGCCGGTGGCGCTTGCGGGTCTGCACAGTCTCGCGCGGCCCCTCGACGAGGCGCACCACCACGCCCCACAGCGTGCGAATGTCCTGCTCGGTCAGTTCCAGACGGTGGAAGATGTTGCGCAGGTTGCGCTTCATGCCGGGCTTCTTACCCTCGGGCTTGAAGAAGCCGGCGGCGTCGAGCTTGTCTTCGAGATATTCGAAGAAGGAGAGTGTCATCTCGCGCGTCGCGGGAGGCGAGGCCGTGCGCTCGACCGCCGGCGCCGGCGCGGCGTCGCCGTGGGCGGCCTTGAACCATTCGTAGCCGACCAGCAGCACGGCCTGGGCGAGGTTGAGCGAGGAATAGGCGGGATTGGCGGGAAAAGTGAGAATGGCGTCGGCGAGCGCCACCTCGTCATTGTCGAGCCCGGTGCGCTCAGGGCCGAACAGCAGGCCGCGTTTCTGGTCTGAGGCGGCGGCGGTTTGCGGCATCGCCGCCGAGGGCGTCAGCACCGGCTTGGCCTGCCCGCGCTCGCGCGCCGTCGTCGCATAGACGTAATTCAGATCCGCGATGGCGGCTTCCGTCGTCTCGAACACCCGCGCCGCGTCGAGGATATGCGCGGCCCCGGCGGCGGCGGCATACGCGACTTGCGCGTATTCGTCGACGCGCGGCCAGCCGGCCTTGGGATTGACGAGCCGCAGATCGTCGAGGCCGAAATTGGCCATCGCGCGCGCGCACATGCCGATATTGACGGCCAGTTGCGGGCGCACCAGCACCACTGCCGGCCCGCCGCCGAACACCGCCCTCGTCCTGTCCGTGCCCGCGCCCGTCATCGCCCTTCCGCCTGAGAACCCCGCATGTCGTCGATTTGGCGGGCGCGCGCAAGCGGCCGGGCGCGGAACCGGGCGCGGCCTTTCACGTTCGCTCAAAGATCGAGCGGCGAGGAGGGGTGATGCGGAACGGCGCAAGGCGATGAACGCGCCCTCCCCACGAGCGTTGCGGGCGCTCGAAGCCCTCAACTTCTTCATGGCTGACATCGCGGCCGGGGTCGGGCCATTCCTCGGCGTGTTTCTGCTCGCGCACGGCTGGCGCAGCGGTTGGATCGGCACGGTGATGACGGTTGGCGGCCTCGCCGGGGTTTTCGCCACCGCACCGGGCGGCGCGCTGATCGACGCCACAAGCCGCAAGCGGCTCTTTATCGCGCTCTCGGGCCTGTGCACCATCGCCGCGTCGGCGACGGTGCTGATTTCGCAGAACGTGTTCCTGGTCTCGACTTCCCAGATCGCGACGGCGCTGGCCGGCGCGGTGATCGTGCCCTCCGTGACGGCGGTGACGCTCGGCGTGGTCGGACAAGACGGCTTCAACCGGCAAATGGGACGCAACCAGGCCTATAACCACGCCGGCAATGTCGCGGGCGCGGCGTTGTCGGGCTATCTCGGCTGGAAATTCGGGCTCGACGCGGTGTTTTATCTCGCCGGCGTCTTCGCCCTGCTGTCCATCGCCTGCGCCTATGCGATCCCCGAGACGGCGATCAACCATCGCGTCGCGCGCGGCCTCGCGGAGGAGCAGGAGGATGGCGTCAGCGGGTTTGGGACGCTCCTCAAGAACCGTCCGCTCGTAGTGCTGGCGGCTGCGCTGGTTTTTTTCCATTTCGGCAATGCGGCGATGTTGCCGCTCTACGGGCTCGCGGTGGTGGCGGCCAAGAAAGGCAACCCGGCCGCCTTCACCGCCGAGACGGTCGTGATCGCGCAGACCGTCATGATCGCCGCCTCGCTGGCGCTGATGCGGGTGCGCTCGCGGCGCGGCCTTTGGGTGGCGCTACTCATCTCCTTTGCCTCGCTGCCGGTGCGCGGGCTCATCGCCGCCTTCTTCATCGGCCCCTGGGGGGTCTATCCCGTGCAGGCGCTGGACGGAATCGGAGCGGGATTGCAGAGTGTCGCCATCCCGGCGCTGGTCGCCAAAGTGTTGCACGGCACCGGGCGCGTCAATGTCGGCATCGGCGCGGTGATGACAATGCAAGGCGCGGGCGCGGCGCTGAGCCCAGCCTTCGGCGGCTGGCTCGCGCAGGCCGAAGGCTATCCCGTCGCGTTCCTGGCGCTGGGCGGCGTTTCCGCCGTGTCGCTGGCCCTGTGGGTCGGCTTCGGCGGCGTGGTGCGCGAGACGGCGCCAGTCAGGGCGCGCGCCGCAAATCCAGCGTCAGCGGAAATTCGCGCGAAACCTCGTCGCGCGGGATGATCGCCGGGCCGGCGGTATGGCCGTGGTCCTGGAAGCGGGCGAGCCGGCGCGCCTCGGCCTCGTAGGCGTTGACCGGCGAGCCGTCGTAACTGCGCCCGCCGGGATGCGAGACATTATAGACGCAGCCGCCGAGTGAACGGCCGCTCCAGGCGTCGAGCACGTCGAAGGTGAGCGGCGCGTGCGGGGCGATCGTCGGGTGCATGGCGGATGTCGGCCCCCAGGCCTTGAAGCGCACGCTGGCCACCGCCTCGCCGTTGACGCCGGTGGAGGTCATCGGCATCTTGCGGCCGTTGCAGGCGATGACATGGCGGCCGGGCGTCAGGCCCCGGGCCTTGACCTCGATGCGCTCGACGGAGGAATCGACGTAGCGCGCCGTGCCGCCGGCGGTCGTCTCCTCGCCCAGCACGTGCCAGGGCTCCAGCGCCGTGCGCAGTTCCATCCGCACGCCGCCGCGCTCGACGATGCCGATGAGCGGGAAGCGGAATTCGCGCGCGGCCTCGAACCAGCCGGGATCGAAGGCGTAGCCGGCGCGCTGGAGATCGTCGAGCACGCCTTTAAAATCCTCCCAGACGAAATGCGGCATCATGAAGCGGTCGTGCAATTCGGTGCCCCAGCGCACCGGCTGGCCGCGCTGCGGCTCGCGCCAGAACCAGGCGACCAGCGCGCGCAGCAGAAGCTGCTGGGCCAGCGACATGCGCGCGTCCGGCGGCATCTCGAAGGCGCGGAACTCGACGAGGCCGAGCCGGCCGGTCACGCTGTCGGGCGAATAGAGCTTGTCGATGCAGATCTCGGCGCGGTGGGTGTTGCCGGTGACGTCGACCAGGAGGTTGCGGAACAGCCGGTCGGCGATCCACAGCGGCGGGTTGGCGCCCGGCGGCGGGACAAGCGCCAACGCGATCTCCAGTTCGTGCAACTGGTCGTCGCGCGCCTCGTCGAGCCGCGGCGCCTGCGAGGTCGGGCCGATGAACAGGCCCGAAAACAGATAGCTGAGCGCGGGGTGGCGCTGCCAATAGAGGATGAGGCTGGCCAGCAGATCGGGCCGGCGCAGGAACGGCGAATCCGCCGGCGTCGCGCCGCCGAGCACGACATGGTTGCCGCCGCCCGTGCCGGTGTGGCGGCCGTCGTGCATGTATTTATCGGTGCCCAGGCGGGTGAGCCGCGCCTCGTCGTAGAGCGTCGTGGTGTTGGCCACCGCCTCGCGCCAGCTATTGGCGGGGTGGATGTTGACCTCGATCACGCCGGGGTCGGGCGTCACCTTGACGACGTTGAGGCGCGGGTCCGGCGGCGGCGTATAGCCTTCTATCCGCACCGGCGTCTTGCGTTCCTTGGCGATGGTCTCCACCGTGCCGAGGATTTCCAGATAATCCTCCAGCCGCTCGGTCGGCGGCATGAACACGGAGAGAAAGCCGTCGCGCACTTCCACCGTCAGCGCCGTGCGCACCGCGTCCGGGGAGTGGAACTGATCGGTGTGTTCGTAGCCGCTGCTTTCGATTTCGCGGAAATGGGCGGCCGGCGGCAACGGCCCGCGCGGGATGACAGGGTCTTGCGGATAGCCGGCGGGATAGGCGCTCGGCGGCGCGAAAGGCAGGCTCTTGATCGGCAAGCGCAGACCCAGCGGCGAATCGCCGGGCAGCAGGAAAAGCTTGCCGCGC
>JAJYDD010000419.1 GCA_021777795.1 Pseudomonadota bacterium
CTGCACGCCGAGGCCCAGAAAGCTCAGCGCGCTCTCGATAATCATGCCGACCGACAGCGCATAGGTGAGTTGCACGACGACAGCGCCGGCGATGTTGGGCAGGATATGCACGCTCATGATGCGCAGAGGCGAGGCGCCCGCGACCTCAGCCGCGACGATGAAGCCGCGCCCGGACAGCGCCAGCGTGACGGAGCGCACGACGCGCACGAACAGCGGCAGCACCGCCACGGCGATGACGGCGACGGCCGAAGTCTCGCCGGGACCGGCCGCCGCGGCGATCAGCAGCCCAACCAGCAGCGCGGGAAAGGCGAACAGCACATCGGCGGCGCGGGCGATGATCCGATCGGTCGCGCCGCGAAAATAGCCGGCGCTCATGCCGAGCAGCGCGCCGAGGCAGGCCGTCATCGCGACGGCGGCGGCCGAGAGGAGAAAGGTCGCGCGGACGCCCAACACGACGCGCGGCAGGAACGAGCGGCCGAGTTCGTCCGTGCCGAAAGGAAACCGCCAGTTCGGCGGCGAAAGCCTGGGGCCGGCCGCGATCCGCGTCGCCTCGCCGATCGGCAGATGCGGCCCGAGAACGCCGAGCCCGATGAGCAGCAACAGCATCGCCACCGCCAGAGCCGATAGCTTGTCCCTGCGCCACAGGTTCGCATACGGCTTGAGCCAGACGCTCATCGCGCCGCAAGCCTCGGGTCGATGACGACATAGAGCAGGTCGGCCGCCGTGTTGATCGTCACGAACACGCAGGCCGCCAGCAGCACGCCCGTCTGCACGATGGCGAAATCGCGATTGCCGAGCCCGTTGTAAGCGTAGAGACCGACGCCGGGGATCGAGAACAACACTTCGACGACGACGGCGCCGCCGAGCAGGAAGCCGAAATAGGTCGTCACCACCGTCGTCACGGGGATGGCGGCGTTGCGCAGCACATGCAGGCGAACGATGCGGCCCGGCGCTTCGCCGCGCGCCACGGCGGCGCCGATATAGGGCTCGGTCATCACCCGCAGCACCGCGTCGCGCGTCGTGCGCAAGATCATACCGGCGCCGAACAGACCCAGCGTCGCCGCCGGCAGGATCATGGTTCTCAGGTTGAGGATCGGATCTTGCGTGAACGGAACGTAGCCGCCGACCTTCAACCCAAGCGGCCATGCCGAGAACACGAAGATCAGCGCCGAGCCGAGCACGAAATCCGGGACGCTGACGCCGAACGCCCCGACGAGGCGGCCCAGCGTCGCGCGCTTCGACCCCGGCGCGGCGACACCTGCGGCGACGCCGAGCGGCAAGCCGGCGAGCAGCGCGAAGCCGAGCGCCAGCGTCGCGAGTTCGGCCGTCACCGGCGCGCGGCGCAAGAATTCGTCGATGACCGGCTGCCCTGTCACCAGCGAGACGCCGAAATCGCCGTGCAGCAGCGCCCACAGCCAATGCAGGAACTGTTCGGGCGCCGGCCGGTCGAGGCCGAAGCGCTGCTCGATCGCCGCCCGCGCCCCCGGGGTCGCGAACGGCCCCAGCAGCATGTCGGCGTAGCCGCCGGGGATGAAGCGCAACGCCGCGAACACCAGCACGGCGGCGCCAAGCATCGTGGCTGCCCCGGAGGCGAGCGTCGCCAACGCATAAATGACAATCCGCATCGGCCTATTTGAGCGGCGCGAAATCCGCGATGTATTGAAAGGTGTTCGACGACCCCGTGCGCGGCGCGATTTTCACCTTCACGCGGTCGGAGCGATAGGCGACATAGTCGATCTCGCTGACGAGCGCGAGAATGTTGGCGTCGTCGTCGATCAGCTTGCACGCCGCGTCGAGCCTGGCGTCGCGCTCGGGTCCGTCGGGCATGGTCTTGATCTCGCCGAGCGCCTTGTCTAGGGCGGGATCATCCTGCTGGAACGCCTTGTTCCACAGCGCGAAGTTCGGATTCCACCAGGCGATAACCATTGAGGGATCGGTGTAGCCGGCCAACCAGGAGATCGCGAAGTCGAAGTCGCCGTCAGTGAAGACCTTTTTGAGATATTCGGCCATCGTCGGCGTTGTGATCGTCACCGCGAAGCCGGCTTCGGCGAGGCTCTGCTGCGCGACCTCGGCGATCTCCGCGTTGACGCGATCACTGGACGCCGCCATCAGGCGGACATGCGGATGCGCTTGCCCCGCCGCCGTCAGCAATTCCTTGGCTTTGGCGAGCCGCTTGTCGCGCGGCCAGGCGTAGGTCGGCGTGTCCTTGCAGGCGCTCTTGCCGAAGGCGGCGGGGACCGGATAATCGACCCCGCTCGCGCCCGCGAACACAAGAGCATTGATCGACTCGCGGTCGAGCGCGAGATTCATCGCCTGCCGCACGCGCTTGTCGTGAAACGGCGACTTCGGATTGAGCGCGTTGACGTCGATGCGAAAATAATTGGTCGTCTGCCGCGGCGCGACGGCGATGTCAGCCGTCTTGGCGAGCGTCTGGGCGATGTCGGGATTTTCGAAGGTCGTAAAGTCGATGCGCCCGTCGCGCAGCGCCGCCATGCGGGCGGACTCGTCGGGAATGATGAGCGCCCGCAGCCCATCGGCGAGCGGCAGGCCTTTGATGGCGTAATCGGGATTGCGCGCCAGCGTCCAACTCTCGTCCTGCTTGTGTTCTTTCACCGCAAACGGGCCGGAGCCGAGAAGCCCCTTGGCGGGATCGAAGCTGCCGGCCTTCAACTCCTGCATCGGAAGGATGGCGGCGCTGATATGGGCGAGCGCGGCGAGGAAGGCCGGATGCGGCGTCTTCAAATCAACCTTCACCGTGCGCGCGTCCGGCGTCTCGATCTTCTCGATGTCGCCCAACTGGGCCGACCAGTAGGAGGCCGTCTTCGGATCCTTGATGCGCAGGAGCGAGCCGGCGACGTCCTGTGAGTCGACCGCGCGGCCGTTGGAGAATTTCGCGCCCTCGCGCAGATGGAAAGTGTAGCGCGTCGGCGAGGTCTGCTCCCAGGAGGCGGCGAGGCCCGGCTGAAGTTTCAAGCTCTCGTCGGTCGTGAGCAGGGTCTCGTAGACCATCTCGTACATTTCCCACGAGGCCACCGTCCCGGCGACATGGACGTCGAAACCGGTGATCTCGGCGGGCTTGCCCCATACGAGGGTCTTGTCGGCCGCCTGGGCTGCGGTCGCGGCCAAAAGGGCGCCGAGCGCCGCCGCGCCGAGCCCGTTGCGTCCCTTCGTCATCGGCTTGTCTCTCCCGAACGCCCTGCGGCCTTGACGAAGACTGTTATGCCTGTCCCAATTAGTCAAGTTATGTTATTCCATGAACATCGGGAGGTCATCCATGCTCGCCTTCGACGACTGCCGCCGCCCCGCCGCGTCGAGCCCTCTCGCCAAGGACTCGGCGAAAGCATGACCTCCCGCCTCGCCGAAAAACTGCGCAGCGGCTTCCCGAGCCTCACCAAATCGGAGAAGGCCGTCGCCAACTACATGCTCGCGCACCTGAAGTCGCTGCCCTATGAGACGGCCGCGTCCATCGCCGACAGCGCTGGGGTCAGCCCAATGACGGTCAGCCGCTTCCTGCGCGGTCTCGGCTACAAGGGCTTGAGCGAACTCAAGGCGCAACTGCGCACCGAAATCGACGCCGCCCCGCTGCTGATCTCGGACCGGCTGTCGCGCATCCGCAACGCCTCGCGGCGCGGCGACGCCAAGCTGTGGGAGAATTTCGACCTGGAGATCGTGGCGACGCTCGAGGTCTATGAATTGCTGAGCGGCGCGGCGTGGAAACGCGCGGTCTCAGCGGTCGCGGAAAGCTCCGACGTGTTCGTCGCCGGGTTCCAGACGATCAGCGGCATCGCGTCCGATTTCGCCGCCAGGCTCGATTACGTGCGGCCGCGCGCACGCTTCCTCGACGGGCGAAACGGCACGTTCGGCGAATTGCTCGCCGACGGCGGCGAAAAGCCGTGCCTGGTCCTCTTTGAAATGCGCCGTTACAGCAGAACCAACCTCAAGCTCGCAGAAGCGGCGCGCGCCGCCCAGATTCCCCTGATCGTCGTCTGCGACACCCATTGCGCCTGGGCGCGCGATTACAGCGAGCTGGTGCTGACGGTCGGCACGCAGTCGCACCTGTTCTGGGACAATCAGGCGCCGTTCCTGAGCCTATCCAA
>JAJYDD010000420.1 GCA_021777795.1 Pseudomonadota bacterium
AAGCCGTCGCGGCGCTGCTGGCCGAGGCGCATTCCGGCGCCGAGGGCGCCTCGCGCGCACCAGCTTCTGCGGCCAAGCCGACCGTCAATCTCTACACGCCGCTGAACCCCATCGACGCGACAGTGCAGGGCAATTACCGGCTCACCGCCGAGACCTCGGGCTCGGACGTGCGTCACATCATCCTCACTTTCGACGGGCCGTTCCCGGTGCTCGAAGGCCAGACGCTCGGCATCATCGCGCCCGGAGAGGATGGCCGGCCGCAGGCGCCGCGCCTTTATTCCGTCTCCAGCCCGCGCGACGGCGAGCGGGCCGGCTTCCACAATGTGTCGATCACGATCAAGCGCGAGCCGGGCGGGTTGTGCTCCAACTATGTCTGCGATCTCGGCAAGGGCGACAAGGTCAAGATCGCCGGCCCCTTCGGCTCGACCTTCCTTATGCCCGACGATCCGCAGGCGCGCCTGTTGATGATCTGCACCGGCACCGGGGCGGCGCCGTTCCGCGCCTTCACCATGCGCCGGCAGCGCCTGCCTGAGCGCAGCGGCGACATGACGTTGTTTTTCGGCGCTCGCGCGCCCGACAGCCTGCCGTATTTCGGCCCGCTCAACAAGATTCCCAACCGCGTGCTGCGCAAGCATCTCGTCTACAGCCGCATCCCCGGCGCGCCGAAGGAATATGTGCAGGACCGGCTGAGGGTGGAGGGCGAGGAGATCGCCGAGATGCTCGGCGACCCGCGCACGCACGTCTATGTCTGCGGCTTGCGCGGCATGGAGGCGGGCGTCGAGCAGGCCTTTGTCAATATCGCCGAAAGCCTCGGCGTCTCGTGGACGGCGATGCGCGACGCGATGCGCGAGGACGGGCGCTACCACATCGAGACGTACTGACGCCGATCATTGCGCGCTGCGCGGCGTTTGACTATCGCGGCGAACAGGGCAGGGCCGGGAACGTCGCGATGAACGAACAGAGGCCGGAGGCCTTCGTCGCCAAGGTCGGCGAGGCGGTTCGGCGCGCGCGCGAGCGCAAGGGTCTGACGCGCAAGCGGCTGTCGGAGCTTTCCGGCGTGTCGCTGCGTTATCTGGCCCAACTCGAAGCGGGCGAGGGCAATATCTCGATCGCGCTGCTGCACCGCGTCGCCGCCGCGCTGGAAGCGAGCATCGCGGCGCTGGTCGGCGGCGAGGAGACATCCGAGGCGGCGCGCTTCGCCGCGCTCTATCGGCAAGCCCCGCCGGCGACGCGCGCGCGCGTGCTGGAAATGCTCGATCCGCAGGCGCAAGGGCGGCGCGAGCGTATCGCGCTGATCGGGCTGCGCGGCGCCGGCAAGACGACGCTCGGCCGCCGGCTCGGCGAAAGCCTCGACCTGCCGTTCGTCGAGTTGAACCGCGAGATCGAGGCGCTGAGCGGCATGCCCGTCAACGAAGTCATCGCGCTCTATGGCCAGGAGGGCTATCGGCGGCTCGAACGGCAGGCGCTGGAGCGGGTAGTTTCGACGCGCGAGCGTGTGGTGCTGGCCGCCGCCGGCGGCCTCGTCACCGCGCCGGATACGTTCAGCTTCCTGCTCGCTCATTTCCATGCCGTCTGGCTGAAGGCCGCGCCGGAGGAGCATATGCAGCGGGTGCGCGCCCAGGGCGACGAGCGGCCGATGGCCGGCAATCCCAAGGCGATGGAGGAGCTTAACGCGCTGCTCGCCGGCCGCGAGGCGCTCTACGCCCACGCCGCGGCGACCGTCGACACCAGCGGCCGCACGCTCGACGCCAGCGCCGCTGACCTTGAGCGCGCGGTGCGCGGGCTTGGCATTCTCTGAACGGCAATTTCGCGATTTCAGCGCGATAGGCGCCAAAACGTGGCCCCTCCGCGGCCGAATCATCATTCGTCTATTGCGACATCGTTCGCTAATGACAATTTTTCCTTGCCCGGCGGCGAAAAGGGCGATAAGAGCGGAGCCAACGAGATCAGGGAGGTTTCGGCCTTGGTGATGGCGGCTTCCATCGATTACGAGGCGCTTCGGCTGCCGGCGACGCCCAGGCCCGACGCTGAAACCCAGCGCCATCCCGTCGTCATCGCCGGGGCCGGCCCCATCGGCCTCGCTGCCGCCATCGACCTCGCCCAGAATGGCGTCGACGTCGTGCTGGTGGACGACGACGACCGCCTCTCCACCGGCTCGCGCGCCATCTGCTTCGCCAAGCGCACGCTGGAGATCTTCGACCGGCTGGGTTGCGGCGAGGCGATGGTCCGCCAGGGCGTCGGCTGGAGCAAGGGGCGGGTGTTCCACCGCGACGGCCAGATCTACGAATTCGACCTGCTGCCGGAGCAGGGCCATCGCCGCCCGGCCTTCATCAATCTCCAGCAATATTACGTCGAGGGCTTTCTCTACGAGCGGGCGAAGGCGCTGCCGCGCCTCGACATGCGCTGGCGCCACCGGGTCGCGGGCGTGAAGATCGAGGGCGAGGGCGTCACGCTCGATATCGAGACGCCCGAGGGCGGCTATGCGCTGAAGGCGCGCTATCTCGTCGCCGCCGACGGCTCGCGCAGCTTCGTGCGCAAGGCTCTGGGGCTGGAGAGCCACGGCCAGACCTTCCGCGATCGCTTCCTCATCGCTGACGTCAGGATGGAGGCGGATTTCCCGGCCGAACGCTGGTTCTGGTTCGATGCGCCGTTCCATCCCGGCCAATCGACGCTGCTGCATCGCCAGGCCGACAATGTGTGGCGCATTGATTTCCAACTGGGTTGGGACGCCGACCCGCAGGTCGAGCGCCAGCCCGAGCGCGTGCTGCCCAGAGTGCGCGCGCTGCTCGGCAAGGAGGCCAAATTCGAGCTGGTTTGGGCGAGCGTCTACACGTTCTCCTGCCTGCGCATGGAATCCTTCCGCTGCGGCCCCGTGTTCTTCGCCGGCGACAGCGCGCATGGCGTGTCGCCGTTCGGCGCGCGCGGCGCCAATTCCGGCGTGCAGGACGCGGAGAATCTGGCCTGGAAGCTGCGCTTCGTGCTGCGCGGACAGGCCCCGGAGGCGCTGCTCGACACTTACGGCGTCGAACGCGAGTTCGCAGCGGATGAGAACATCAAGAATTCGACGCGCAGCACCGATTTCATCACCCCGAAAAGCGAAATCAGCCGCCAGTTTCGCGACGCGACGCTGGAACTGGCGCGCGATTGCGGCTTTGCGCGCCAGTTGGTCAACAGCGGCCGGCTATCGAAGCCCAGCGTCTATGCGTCCTCGCCGCTCAACACGCCCGATGAGGACGCTTTCGCCGGCGCGTTGATTCCCGGCGCGCCCTGCGCCGATGCGCCGATCTCGCGCGACGGCCGCGACGATTGGTTGCTGAGCGTCAGCGGCGACGATTTCGCGCTGCTGGCGTTCTCGCCTTCGCCCTCGCAGATTGAAGCGTTGCGGGCGTTTTCCAGCGGTGAGATTGCGCTGAAGATCGTATTGATCGCGCCCAAGACCGCCGGCTTCGTCTGCGTCGCCGACGATGGCCTCGCCGCCGCGCGCTTCGACGCCAGGCCGGGAACAACTTATCTGCTGCGGCCGGATCAGCATGTGGCGGCGCGCTGGCGCCGGTTCGACGCCGCCAAGGTGGACGCCGCGCTGCGCCGCGCTGTCGGGGAGGCGATCCGATGCTGAAGCTTGACCCCAACATCCCCGAGCCTGACGATTTCTATGAGGCGCTGATCAAGGCGCATCGCGGGCTTTCGGCCGAACAGAGCGGCCGGGTCAACGCCAAGCTGATCCTGCTGCTCGCAAACCAGATCGGCGATCTCGACATCTTGCGCGAGGCGCTCGCCAAAGCGCGCGAGGGCGTAGAGCCCGCCGGCCAGGATGCAACTTTGGAGATCGTCGCGTGAGCCTGCGCCTGCACGGCTATTACCGCTCCACCGCCTCCTGGCGCGTCCGCATCGCGATGAACCTGAAGGGCGTCGCGGCCGAGCCTGTCGCCCATCACCTGCGACGCGGCGAGCAGAGCGCGCCGGACTATCTGCGCCTCAACCCGCAGGGCTATGTGCCGACGCTGGAATGCGACGACGGCCGCACGCTGACGCAATCGCTCGCCATCTGCGAATGGCTCGACGAGACCCATCCGGAGCCGCCGCTGCTGCCGGCCG
>JAJYDD010000421.1 GCA_021777795.1 Pseudomonadota bacterium
GCCGCAGAGCGCGGCGCCAGTGAGGCCGCCGATGAGGATGAACAGCGTCGGCGCCGCCGCCTCGTCGGCGCCGCCGGCCGCGATCGCGGCCGCGGCGGCGCGCGGAAGCCGGGGCTCGGCCTCGTCGGGGCCAAGCGGCTCGGCGGCGGCCAGCGCCTCATACGGCCCCTCGTTCTCGCAAAGCCGCGCCACCAATCGCGCGCGCGCGTCGAGGCTCTGGCGGCCGCAGAAGGCCGAGGCCAGCAGCGCCGTCCCCGCAAAGCCCAGCGGCCCCGAGGGCAGCAGCCCCGAGACCAGCGTCGCGCCGACCGCCACCGGGGCGAGATAAAGCGCCAGCGCGCCGCTGCCGCTCCAGCCCGCGCCCCTGACGATGCCGAGCCACGTCGCCAGCCAGCCGGCGGGCGTCCCGATCCGGCGCGCCAGCCCCGCGGGATAGCCGACGGTGACGTCGAGGAGGGCGGCGGCGAGGGCGAGCGCGAAGCGATAGGCAAGGGACACGCCCCTTCCTAGCCCAGAGCGCGCTCAGAAGCGACGCCACACCGCCAGCAACGCGCCATATTCGCTGTTGGTGTTGCGCCGGTAGAGCGTGCCGAAGCCGCCGAGTTGCAGCGACCACTTGGCGTCGAGCGCATAGACCACGCTCACCTGTCCGATATGGCTCTCCCAGGCCGCAAAGCCGGGCGCGCCGGCGCCGCTCGACACCGTGTTGAACGCCTGCGCCAGGATTTGCGCGCGCGGCGTGACGGAGACGCCGAGCGTGAGATCGGCGTGGTATTCGCCGGGCGGCCCGTCGGTGCGCAACCGATAGCCGGCTTGCGCATCAAGGAAAGCCGGCGCGCCGAACAGCGTGAGATTATGGCCGAGGAGCGCGCGCGCGTCCGCTTCGGGGCCGGTATTGCCGTCCTGCGCCGGCTTGAGCGCATTATGCGCGCCGGAGGCGTAGGCGCTGGCCTCCAGCGAGAACACCCAGGCGTCGTTCGACCACACCCGCGCCCTGAGGCCACCGCCGGAATAATCGAGGCCGGTGAAACTGTCCTTCGTTGGCGCGCTCAGCGCATAGCGATCGACGGTCGCGCCACCGAACACGGTGAGCCGATCCCAGGCGCCATATTCGAAATAGCTTTGCGAGCCGATGCGGCTCTCGCTCGGGCTCGCCGCGCCGCCGAAGGGCGCGCCGGAGCCGCCCCAGCCGAACAGCGTCTCGATGGCGAGCCCCTGCCCCTGCGGTTCGGTCCAGGCGCCGGCGCGCGCGGTCCCGGGCGCAAGCGCCAACACCGCAAGGAAAACGCAGGAAACCCCTCGGCGGCGATGCGTCACGCCTGCTTTCCCCATCGCACGAGTTGCGGGCAAGTTGCGATCCGTTGCGATGACTCATCTTGAAACTCTATTTTAACCTTGCGTCAAGTTGGCGTTCGGCGGCGGTAGGAGGCATAAGCGGCGGCCCGCCATCCCGAGAGACCCGCCTTGTCCACGCTCCGAATGCCCCCGCAGACGCCGCTGACGCCGAGCCCCGGCTCGCCCCCCGTCGAATGGGTCACGGCGACCGGCCTCGTGGGCTATGAGCGGGCGGTGACGGAGATGGAGGCGCGCGCCGGGGCAATAGCGGCCGGCGAGGCGGCCGAGCGCGTCTGGCTGGTCGAGCATCCGCCGCTCTACACCGCCGGCACGAGCGCCAAGGACGGCGATCTCCTCGATGCGCGCTTTCCCGTGTTCAGAAGCGGTCGCGGCGGCCAATACACCTATCACGGCCCCGGCCAGCGGGTCGCCTATGTGATGCTGGACCTCAAGCGCCGCCGCCCGGATCTGCGCGCCTATGTCGCCTCTCTGGAGGCTTGGCTCATCGACGCGCTGGCCGCCCTCGGCGTGCGGGGCGAGACCCGTCAGGAGCGGGTCGGCGTCTGGACGGCGCGGCCCGACAAGCCGCCGGGGCTCAACGGTGAGCCGGCGGAGGACAAGATCGCCGCCATCGGCGTGCGCATCCGGCGCTGGGCGACGTTCCACGGCGTCGCGCTCAATGTCGCGCCCAATCTCTCGCATTTTGCCGGCATCACGCCCTGCGGCGTGCGCGACGCGCATCTCGGCGTCGCCAGCCTGCGCGATCTCGGGCTGGCGACGACGATGGAGGAGGTGGACGCGGCGCTGCGCGCGGCCTTCGAGCCGCGCTTCGGGCCGACGATCGCGGCGGCGTGAGGGCGCTTGCCGAAAGCGGCGCGCGCGGGCATTTTGTAGGGGTCCGAGAGAGCCGGCGATGACGTTCGACGAGTTTGTCGCCTGGGAAGAGCGGCAGGAGATGCGCTACGAATTCGACGGCGTCGCGGCGCGCGCGTTGACCGGCGGGACAGTCGCCCATTCCACCCTCCAAACCCACCTGATCGCGGCTCTTGGCGGCGCGCTGCGCGGCAAGCCTTGTCGCGCCTTTGGCAACCTGCTGAAGGTCCGCACCGCGACCAGCATACGTTATCCCGACGCGCTCATCGTCTGCGGCCCCGCCAACCCGAAAGCGACCTTCGCCGCCGATCCCGTCGTCATCTTTGAAATTCTGAGCCCCAGTTCGGCGCGGGTCGATCTCAGGGCGAAGAATGCGGAATACCAGGGCCTCGCCTCGGTGCGCCGCTATGTCGTGCTGCACCAGGCGCAGGCGGCGGCGGAAATGTCCGCGCGCGACGCGGAAGGTGAATGGACTTACGATTTCCTCGACGCGCGCGGCGTTGTCGACATGCCCGAGGCCGGAATCACTATTCCCCTGGCCGAGATCTACGAGGACGTCGCGTTCTCCTGACCGGCGCCCCATAACGGGACGGCCCCGCCCGCGCCGCGATAACATCCAGGCAACCTTAAGCGCTCATAACTTTCCCGACGGTCGGAGCAAGGCTTAAGGGTCGCGTATGGGGCGTTCGCGTATCGCATGGGCCGTGGCGACCTTCGCGCCTTGGGCCCTGGGCTTCGGGCTCCTCGTGTCGATCACCGCGCGCGCCGATCCCGACATCGACATGCAGGGCCTCACCGTTCCCGCCTACGCGCGTCTCGACGCCGGCTTCGGGGCGCAAGCCAAACTCATCCAGGCCAGCTATGCCGTCGGCGACGCCGAGGATCTGGCCGCCCTGCCCGACGAAATCGAGCCGCGCTATGCGCCCAAGCGCGTGCGCGTCGCCTCGCCGGTCGTCAACCGCGCCGACAAGGGCGATCCCTTCATCATGCTGCGACCGGGCTTCGAGGCCAAGGCCCACGCGAAGGGCGCGGACATCCCGGCCGAACCCATGAGCCCGCCCGTGCGCGTCGCCCTCTGTGAAGCGGCGACGCCGTCCTGGCCGCTGGCCCGCGCGCTCGCCGCCGTTTCGCCAAAGCCGGCCAGCACGACGGTGAAGGCGCCGGCCGCCGTCTCTGGCTTCATCGCCGCCCGCACCGATCTTTCCGACCGCCCCGCCTACGCCACGCTGATCGCCGCCAAGGATCGCGCGCGGCAATTGCGCTGCCTCGCCGAGGCCGTCTATTTCGAGGCGCGCAGCGAACCCGTGGCGGGACAGGCGGCGGTGGCGCAAGTCGTACTCAACCGGGTGCGCAGCGGCATCTATCCCGCCACCATCTGCGGCGTCGTCTATCAGGATCGCCAGCGCCCGTTCGCCTGCCAGTTCTCTTTCGCCTGCGAGGGCAAGGCTTTGCGCGTTGACGAGCCCGGCCCCTGGGCGACGGCGAGGCGCATCGCCGAGGGCGTCGCCGACGGCAAGATTTACGACAAGCGCTTCGCCTCCGCCATCAACTACCACGCCGTCTATGTGCGCCCGTTCTGGGCCCCGACGCTGAAGCGGCTCGACCGCGTCGGGTTGCATGTGTTCTACGCCATGCGGCCGGGGCTTTATTGGGCGCCGGGCGCCCTCAACGGCCGCGGCGACCTGCCGCCGCTGATGGCCGACGCTTCCCGCTAGGCTTGAGCCGCGCGAAGGGCTAGGTTCGGCGCTGGAAAGGGAGCCGAAATGCCCAAAGGTTACGTCATCTCGCGCGTCGACATCAAAAACCCCGCCGCTTACGCCAAATACGCCGAGGCCGCCGGCAAGGCGATCGCCGCCAGCGGCGGGCGGG
>JAJYDD010000422.1 GCA_021777795.1 Pseudomonadota bacterium
GCGGTCGGCGAGCCGATAGCGTCCGTCGCGCGTCGGCTCGATGAGCTTCAAGGCCGCCGCCGCCCGCAACAGCCGCTCGCAAACGTCGGTCGTCAGGCCCATTTCCAGCGCCAGGGCGCGTGCCGGGCGCGGGCCGTCGGCGAGGCGGGAGAACAGGTCGAGCCGCACGCAGGCGGCCAGAATCTGCGAATAGACGAAGCCGGCGCACAGATCGAACAGCGCGCGCGCGTGGCGGTCGGCGATGCGGCGCGTCAGCGGGAAGGACGCGGCCCAGCGCTGAAAGGCGGGGTTGGCGACGAGGCGCCGGCGCCAGCCCAGCCAACGCTCGGCGATAGGCGGCGCCGCAGCGGACATCTCAGGCCGCGAAGCGCGCGAGCTGTTTGGGGAAGAACGCCGAGGTCTGGGCCCGCACCTGCGCGCGCAAAGCCTCGGCGCCGGGGCAATCGGGTATCGAGGACGCGGCGCAGTCGACCAGCGCTTTCAGCCGCGCCTTGGCCCCGCCTATGCCAAGCGCGGCGGCGGCGTTGGGGCGCAGACGGCGGGCGTCCTGCCCGATCGGCTTGCCGAGTTCCTCGGCGTCGCACAGCACATCGCGCAGATCGTCGGCGACCTGATAGGCCTCGCCGATGGCCGCGCCCAGCGCCCGCCACGGCTCAGGATCGGCGCCGGCCGCCGCCGCGCCCGCCAGCGTCGCGCCGACAAACAAGGCGCCCGTCTTGGCGCGCTGGTAATCGACCAGCGGCGCCGCGGGCTCCGATTCCCAGGCCTGCCCGGCGACGATGCCGCCCGGCGAGCCGACCGCGCGCGCGACGATGCGGCTCATTTGCGAAAGCTTCGCGCCATCTGCCGCCAGCCCGCGAACGAGCGTCTCAAAGGCGAGCACGATGAGCGCATCGCCCGCCAGCACCGCCAGTGGCTCGCCGTAGGCGATATGAACGGAGGGCTTGCCGCGTCTGAGATCGGCGTTGTCGAAGGCCGGCAGATCGTCATGGACGAGCGAGGCGCAATGCAGCAGCTCGATGGCCACGGCGGCGGCCTCGGCGGCGGCGGGGTCACGGTCGCCGCAGGCGGCCGCCACGGCGAGCACGATCTGCGGACGGATGCGATGGCCGCCGGGGAACACCGAATAGCGCAGGGCGCGGGCGAAAAGCGGCGGGGCCTCGGGCCCGGCGGCTTCGGCGAGGGCATGCTCCAGGGCCTGTTCGACGCGCTCGGATGGCTGCATTCTCGCCTCCTAGTGACAATAGTAAGTGTCATATCTTGTGTAATCATAGATTGACATTTTTGGATAGGCTGTCAATCTTTTTCGACGGGCGTCGCGGAGGAACAGCGGAATGGGAGACCGGCGCGTCATCGTGATCGGCTCGGGAATCGGCGGTCTGGCCGCCGCGCTGCTGACGGCGGCGCGGGGCGTGCCTACGCTGGTGCTCGAACGCGCGGAGGCGCCCGGCGGCAAGCTCAGCGAAATCGAGATCGCCGGCCGCCCTATCGACGCCGGCCCCACCGTGTTGACGATGCGCGACGTGTTCGAGGATGTGTTCGCCAGCGCCGGCGCCGCGCTTGACGATCATGTGAAGTTGAAGCCGCTCGGCGTGCTCGCCCGTCACGCCTGGGCGGATGGCGCGCGGCTCGATCTCACCGGCGACGTCGAGGAAAACGCCGACGCCATCGGCGCGCTGGCGGGAGCGGACGAGGCGCGCGGTTATCGCGCTTTCGCTTCGCGCGGCGCGCGGATGTTGAAGGCGCTCGATTCCACCTTCATGCGCGCCTCGCGGCCCAATCCCGTGTCCCTGGTCGCGCGCGTCGGCCGGCTGGATTGGCGCAGCCTGACGGCGATTTCGCCCTTCGAGACGTTGTGGAGCGCGCTAGGGACGCATTTTCGCGACGCGCGGCTGCGGCAGTTGTTTGCTCGCTACGCCACCTATTGCGGCGCCTCGCCATTCCTCGCCCCGGCGACGCTGATGCTGGTGGCTGAGGTCGAGCGGCGCGGCGTCTGGCGCATCGAGGGCGGCATGCGGCGGCTCGCGGACGCTCTGCGCGGCGTCGCCGAGCGCGCGGGGGCTGAATTTCGATTCGGGGCCGATGTCGAGAGCCTCGTGGTGGAAGGCGGCCGCGCGGCGGGGGTTGTCACGCGCGGCGGCGAAAAGTTGGCGGCGGATGCTGTCATCTTCAACGGCGACGCGGCGGCGCTTGGCGCGGGGCTGCTTGGCGAAGGCGCGCGCAAGGCGGGGCCGGCGCCGCAGGGGCGCTCGCTGTCGGCGATGACGCTGATCGGCGTCGGCGCGACGCGCGGCTTTCCGCTGGCCCATCACAATGTTTTCTTCGGCCCGGACTATGTTGAGGAATTCGACGCCATTTTCAAACACGGGCGCCTGCCGGCGCAGCCCACAACCTATGTCTGCGCCAGCGATCGCCAGGACGAGGCGGGCGAGGATGGCGAGGCCGAGCGTTTGTTTGTTCTCGTCAACGCGCCGGCCGAGGGCGCGCGGGCGCTGACGGGAGAGGAGTTGCGGGGATGCGAGAAAGCGGCGATGGCGCTGATGCGCCGATGCGGGTTGACGCTGGAGATGAAGGCGGCGCATCGCGCGACGCCGGCGGATTTCGCGGCGCGCTTTCCGGCGACGGGGGGGGCGCTCTACGGAGCGGCGGCGCATGGTTGGAGCGCGGCGTTCCGCCGGCCGGCGGCGCGCGCGCGGCTGCCGGGGCTCTATCTGGCGGGGGGCAGCGCGCATCCGGGGCCGGGCCTGCCGATGGCGGCGCTGTCGGGCAGGCAGGCGGCCTTGGCGGCGATCTCGGACCTCGCTTCGATGCGCAGGTACGTCCCGGCGGCTATGTCTGGTGGTATGTCGACGCCTTCAGCGAGGACGGACGCTTCGGGCTGACGATCATCGCTTTCGTCGGCAGCGTGTTCTCGCCCTATTACGCCTGGCGCGGCCGGCGCGCGCCCGAGAACCATTGCGCCGTCAATGTCGCGCTCTACGGCGAGGCGCGCGGCTGGGCGATGACCGAGCGTGGGCAAGGCGCGCTCTCGCGTTCGCGCGATCAATTCACCCTGGGCGCGAGCAACCTGACCTGGGACGGCGCCGGGCTCGACATTTCCATCGAGGAGACCTGCGCGCCCTGGCCGCGCCGTCTCAAAGGCCGCGTGCGGCTCGAAGGCGAGGGGCTCAACCCGCGCGCTTTCGCGCTGGCGAGCCAGGGCGGCCATCTGTGGCGCCCGATCGCGCCGCGCGCGCGCGTCGAGGCGCGCATGGAGAGACCGGAGCTTCGCTGGCGCGGCTTCGGCTATTTCGACACCAACCAAGGCGACGAGCCGCTGGAGGCGGGCTTTCGCCGCTGGAGCTGGTCGCGGGCGCGGTTGAAGGACGGCGCGCGGGTGTTTTACGAGGCCGAGCGGCGCCGCGAGGGCGCGCTGGCGCTGAGCCTGGGGTTTGCGCAAGACGGAACGGCGTTTGAGATCGAGCCGCCGCCGCGTGCGCGCCTGCCCAAAAGCCGCTGGCTGATCGCGCGCGAGACGCGCGGCGAGGGCGCGCGCGTGCTTGCCACGTTGGAGGATGCGCCGTTCTATGCGCGCTCGCGCATCGCGCATCGGCTGGCGGGCGAAGACGCCGTCTCCATGCATGAGGCGCTGGATCTTGATCGTTTCGCCTCGCCGATCGTCAAGGCCATGCTGCCGTTCCGCATGCCGAGGGCGGGGTAGCTATTCGCGCTCCGTCTTCTCGCGCGCGGCGCGCTCGCGGTCGGCCTTGAGGGCGCGGCGGGTTCTCACAAGCTCCCAGATCAGCAGCGCCAGGACGATTCCGAACACCAACGCCATCTCGATGAGGCCGAAGGGGGTCTGCAACCTCTATCTCCCCATCTGCTCGGCGCGCTCCAGCCGCTCGAAAATTTCGAGCACGCGCACGAAATGGCCGCTCAGCGAATAGCCGCGTCCGGGGATTGGCGGGCGCTGGCGGGCCACGGCGTCAATCAGGAATTGCGTGGCGGCCAGCGGCGGCGCGGGCTGGCCGCGCGCAAGCGTCGGCGTGCGCAACGCCGCGGCGGCGATCAGCGCCAGCTTGCGCCGGGCGCCGACG
>JAJYDD010000423.1 GCA_021777795.1 Pseudomonadota bacterium
GGCCGAGAGCAGGTTCTCCATGCGCGATTGCGCGGTGGCGGCGTCCCAGCGCAGGGTCGCGACCTTGTCCATGCCCATCTGCTTGGAGGGGATGACGAGCACGCCCTTGTCGATCTCGGGCTGCAATACGCTCATCGCGCCGTTGTAGAAAAAGAAGGCGTTGTTGTCGTCGGCGGAGCCGCCGAACAATTCGACGTTGAACGGGCCTTTCTTGCCCTGATCGACGCCGAGGCCGTGCAGCAAGGACTTGCCCTGCTCGACGCCAACCTGGAAATTGTCAAACGTGGCGTAATAATCGACATTGGCGGAACCGACTATCAGGCGGTCGTAGGAGATGACCTTGATGCCGGCGTCATGCGCCTGCTGGAGGGCGTCCGACAGCGTCGTGCCGTCGATGGCCGCGATCACCAGGACTTTCTCCTTCTTGGTGATCATGTTCTCGACCTGGTTGAGCTGGGTCGGGATATCATTGTCGGCGTATTGCAGATCGGCCTTGTAGCCCATCGCCTCTAGCGACTTCACCATGTTGTTGCCGTCGGCGATCCAGCGCGCGGAGGACTTCGTTGGCATCGAGATGCCGATCGTGCCCTTGTCCGCCGCCTGAGCCACACTGGCCCATGTCAACACGCCGAGCGCGACCGCAGTCGCGAACGTCCTGATACCCATGTGCTTCCTCCCGTCGAAAAGCCCTAGCCCGCATTGGCGCGCGGGCGACCGGCGCGGGAAAACCCTCGCGCCCGTTATGGCCTTCGTAGAGACTTCGGTATGACAGTCAAATGCGATGAGTGACGCAAGCTATCCACTTCTGTTATGAGAGTGCGTTCTTTCGCGAGTCCGTCGATGTCCAAGGCCGAACCCCGCTGGCGCGCGCCGCAGAGCCGGCTGAAGCTCGCGCAACTTCGTCTCGTCGCCGCGATCGAGGACAGCGGCTCGGTCAGCGCCGCCGCTCAGTCCCTCAACATGTCGCAGCCCGCCGCCTCGCGGCTGGTGGCCGAGGTCGAGGCGGCGTTCGGCGCGCCGATGTGCGAGCGGCTGGCGCGCGGCGTCCGGCTGACGCCGCTCGGCGTCGCGCTCGCCCGCCATGCCCGCTCGGTGCTGCTGCAACTGGCCGAGGCCGAGCGCGAGTTGGGCGATCTTCGCGAGGGGCGGCGCGGCGCGGTTTCGGTGGGCGCCGTCAGTGGCCCAGCTTTCGATCTCATGCCCGCCGCCGTGCTCGAAGTGCGCGAGCGCGCGCCGGAGATCGAGCTTTCGGTCAAGATCGACAGTTCCAACGTGCTGGCGCGCGATCTGCTCGCCGGCCGGCTCGATCTCATGTTGGCGCGCGTGCCCGACGATCTCGACGCCGACGAGTTCGCCGCCTATGCCGTCGGCGTCGAGGAGGCGCGGCTGGTGGTGCGACGCGGCCATCCGCTGCTGGCGCGCGGGGCGGCGCAACTGGCCGACGTCGCCGGCTTCGAATGGGTGATGCAGCCGCGCGGCACGCCGCTCAGGCGCGCCATCGAGGGCCTGTTCCTGGCCGCCAATCTCGCCCCGCCGCGACGGCTCCTCGCCACCACCTCGCTGACTATGACGATGATGACGGTCGCCAAGGCCGACGCCATCGCCGCCGTCAGCCATGAGGTGGCGCGCTTCGTCTGCGAGGCGGCGGCGCCGGGCGCCCTGGCGGTGCTTCCGACCGTCTTTTCGCTCGTGGTGCAGCCGTTCAGCCTCGTCTCGGCGCGCAGCCGGCCGCTCTCGCCGGCGGCGCGCACGGTCTATGAGACGATCCTGCGGTTAGCGGCGGCTGGGCGCTAGGTGGCGGCGCCTTCTAATTCGGCGCCGCGCCGAAATGCCGCGTAGACCTTTTTGCGGGCTTTACAAGCGCTGGCCACGATGATTTGAGACCGCCGCAGGGGCATGGGAGGGCGCGGCGTGCAAGCAAGCGAGGACGATATCCTCGTCACCGAAGGGCTCGGCAAGTCCTTCGGCGAGTTCAAGGCTGTTTCCGATGTGAGTTTGCGCGTCCGGCGCGGCTCCATCCACGCGCTGATCGGGCCCAACGGCGCCGGCAAGACTACTTGTTTCAATATGCTGACCAAATTTATCCGTCCTACCCAGGGGCGGATTCTTTATAACGGCCGCGACATCACCGGCGCCGCGCCGGCCGACGTGGCGCGGCTCGGGCTGGTGCGCTCGTTCCAGATTTCGGCGGTGTTCCCGCACCTGACCGCGTTGGAGAATGTGCGCGTCGCGCTTCAGCGCAAGCGCGGCGACAATTTCGACTTCTGGCGCTCCAAAAGCTGCCTCACCCGTTTCGACGACCGCGCCCGCGAACTGCTCGCCGAGGTTGGGCTCGCCGGATTCGAGCGCGCGCTGGCGAGCGAAATCTCCTATGGCCGCAAGCGCGCGCTGGAGATCGCGACAACCCTGGCGCTGGAGCCGGAGATGATGCTTCTCGACGAGCCGATGGCCGGCATGGGCCATGAGGATATCGACCGCATCGTCGCCCTCATCCGCCGCGTCTCGGTCAACCGCACGGTGCTGATGGTCGAGCACAATCTCCAGGTGGTCGAGCATCTGTCCGACCGCATCACGGTGCTGACGCGAGGGCGCGTATTGGCGGAAGGCGATTACGCCACCGTCTCGCAGAACCCGGAAGTGAAGGCCGCCTATCTCGGGGTCGGGCATGACTGAGGCGCTGCTGAAAGTCGCCGGGTTAGAAGCCTGGTACGGCGAATCGCACATCCTGCACGGCGTCGATTTCGATGTCCGCGAGGGCGAGGTCGTCACGCTGCTCGGCCGCAACGGCGCCGGCAAGACGACGACGCTCAAATCGATCATGGGCATCGTCACTAAGCGCAAGGGCTCGGCAACCTATCAGGGCCGCGAGACCGTTGGGCTGTCGTCCGACCGCATCGCGCGGCTGGGGATCGCGCTTTGCCCCGAGGAGCGCGGCATCTTCCATTCGCTCACCGTGCGCGAAAACCTGATGCTGCCGCCGCGCGTCGCCCCGACGGGAGGCCTGACGCTGGAGGAGATTTTCACGCTGTTCCCCAACCTGAAAGAGCGGCTATCGAGCGGCGGCGGCAAGCTCTCGGGCGGCGAGCAGCAGATGCTGGCGATCGCGCGCATCCTGCGCACCGGCGCGCGTTTCCTGATGCTCGACGAACCGACCGAGGGTCTGGCGCCGGTCATCATCCAGCAGATCGGCCGCACGGTGCATGAACTGAAAAGGGCCGGCTTCACGATCCTGCTGGTGGAGCAGAATTTCCGCTGGGCCTCGACGTTGGCCGACCGTTTCTACGTGATGGAGCATGGCAAGATCATCGACGCCTTCGCCGCCGCCGATCTTCCCACCAACATGGACAAGCTGCATGATTATCTCGGCGTTTGAAGGCGGGGCGCTCGCTCCTCCCCCTCTCCCTGCCTTGCGGGGAGAGGGTCGGGGTGAGGGGCTTTCCTGCGCGCTCGCAGAAGCTCAACCACCCCTCACCCTAACCCTCTCCCCGCAAGCGGGGCGAGGGGAGATCGCCCCATGATGCTCGCTGCGCTCTCCATCTCGCCGATGCAACTGTTCGGCCAGTTGCTGATCGGCCTCATCAACGGCTCGTTCTATGCGCTGCTGAGCCTCGGCCTCGCCGTCATCTTCGGCATGTTGAACGTCGTCAATTTCGCCCACGGCGCCTTTTATATGGTCGGCGCCTTCATGGCCTATTTCCTGATGCAATATCTGGGCGCCAATTATTGGCTGGCGCTGATCCTGTCGCCGCTGATCGTCGGCCTGCTCGGCGCGCTGACGGAGCGGCTGTTCATCCGCCGCATCGCCTCGCTCGATCATCTTTACGGCCTGTTGCTGACCTTCGGCATGGCGCTCGTCATCCAGGGCCTGTTCCAGAACGAGTTCGGCTCCTCCGGTAAGCCCTATCCGACGCCCGCCCTGCTCTCCGGCGGCTATCTGTTGCCGTTCATGTATCTGCCCAAATATCGCGCCTGGGTCATCGTCTGCTCGTTCTTCGTCTGCATGGCGACATGGTTCGGCATCGAGAAGACCAAGCTCGGCGCTTATTTGCGCGCCGCGACAGA
>JAJYDD010000424.1 GCA_021777795.1 Pseudomonadota bacterium
TACATGAAGGTTGACGGCAGTTCGGCCGCGCCGCCCGGGTTCTTGCCGGTGACGGAGAGCACGAGATCGTAGGATTTCAGCGCCATGCCAGTCAGCACGATGATGGCGGAAAGGAACACCGGGCGCAGCATCGGGATGACGATGCGCCGGTAGGTGGCGTAAGCCGAGGCGCCGTCGATCTGCGCCGCCTTGAGGATTTCGCCGTCGATGCCGCGCAGGCCCGCCAAAAACATCGCCATGACGAAGCCCGAGGTTTGCCAGACGCCGGCGATGGCGACGCAATAGATCATCATTCTCGGCGTGACCACCCAATCAAACTGGAAGCTGGCCCAGCCGAGATCGTGCATCGCTTTGTCCAGCCCGATGCGCGGATCGAGAAACAGCTTCCACGCCGTGCCGGTGACGATGAACGACAGCGCTAGCGGATAGAGGTAGATCGGCCGCAACAGGCCCTCGCCGCGAATTTTCTGGTCGAGCAGGATCGCCAGCGTCAGGCCGAGAAACAGACAGAAGAAGACATAGAGGCCGCCGAACAGCCCCATGTTGATGATCGCCGTGTGCCAGTTCGATGTCGGATCGAAAGTCCAGGTCCACAGCTTCTCATAATTGCTCCAGCCCACCAGATGCGTGCTGGTGAAGGCCTTGGATCTGGTGAACGAAAGAAACAGGGTCCACAGGTTGAAACCATAGACGAAGATGAGCACCAGTGCGAAAGACGGGGCCAGCACGAGCAGGGGCAGCGCGTTGCGCGCGCGCGCCCGCAGCGGCCCATGCGAGCGCGGCCTAGCGTCGAGGAAGGGAGCGACGCTGAGTTCGTCGGTCATGCGCGTGGGTTCCGGCGGCAGGAACCGCCCCCGCCTTGAAGCGGGGGCGGAAAGTTTTACTTGGCGGCTTCGATCGACTTGTAGAGATCGGCGACCGCTTCCGTGGAAGTCTTGATTTCGCCGTGGAAGAACTTCGTCACGACGTCATGATAGGCCTCGGCGATCGCTGGCGGCTGGGCGTAGTTCTGCGCCATCGAGCCGACGAAAGTGCCGGCGGCGTTGGCTTTCTTGACGTCGGCGATGCCCTTCTTGCCACACATGTCGAAGGCGGTGTCGGGCACGTCCATGCGCGCCGGCACGGAGCCCTTGATGGCGTTGAACGCCGATTGCACCGCCACGCTCATCGAAGCGTCGGCGAGCGCCAACTGGCCGGCGCGCTGGCTTTCGGGGACTTTGAACATCGCGAACATGTCGGTGTTGTAGATCACCGATCCGTCGGTGCCGGGGAAGCGGTAGCAGAGGAAATCCGCGCCCGCTTCTTTATGCGCGACCTTAAATTCGCCCTTCGCCCAATCGCCCATCACCTGCATGAGCGCATCGCCCTTGATGACCATTGCGGTGGCCAGATTCCAATCGCGGCCGGCATAGTTGGGATCGACATAAGCGCGCAGCTTGGCGAGGTTGTCGAACGCCGTCTTCATCGTGTCCGACTTTAGCGCGGTCTCGTCGAGATCGATGAACGCCTTCTTGTAGAAGCCGATGCCGCCGGTGGAGGCGACGACGGAATCGAACAGGATCGCTTCCTGCCAGGGCTGGCCGCCAAGCGCCAGCGGCGTGACGCCGGCCTTCTTGGCCTTGTCCATCAGCGCGATGAGTTCAGCGAAATTCTTCGGCTCGGTCCCGCCGATCTTGGCCATTACCGCCTTGTTGACCCAAATCCAGTTGACCGAATGAATGTTGATTGGGATCGCGTCCCAGTTGCCATCCGTAGTGGTGAACTTCTGCAACGCCGTCGGAAGCACCTTCGCCCAGTCTTCCTTCTTGGCGAGCGAATTGACGTTGGCGAGCTTGCCGGCCTCGGCGTAATCGAGCGCGAAATAGCCGAGGATCTGTGAGGCCATCGGCGGATCGCCGCCGGCCACCATAGCTTTGAGCGTCGTCATTGCGGCTTCGCCGCCGCCGCCGGCCACCGGCACATCCTTCCAGGCATAGCCTTCCTTGGCCAGATATTGCTTGAGCACGTCGAGCGCCGCCGCTTCGCCGCCCGACGTCCACCAGTTCAGCAGTTGCACGTCCTTGGCGCCCGCCGCGACGGCGGGCGCGGGGGCGACAAAGCCGATGGCTGCGGCCGTCATCGCGCTCGCCATCAACAGGTTGCGAAAATTCATGGTTCTACCTTCCGAAGCGTTCCCCGCCGGATACGGTCCGGCGCCGTCTCCAGAGACCGTTCGGCCCCCGATTTCATCCCGCGCAAGACGCGCCATCGCAAAAAGCTATAGCCGTTCCGCAGCGTTCGCGAAAGCGCGCTAACGGCCGGAAAACGCCGCCGTGCGCTTGGCCTTGAAGGCGGCGACGCCCTCGGCCAGATCCTCGGTCATCGCCGTCAGCGCGCCGGCCAGCCCCTCGATCGGCGCATCGCGATCCTCGCCCTCGGCAGCGTTAATCATCGCCTTGACGATCTGCGCCGCGACAGGCCCGCGCGCGGCGATATCGGCGGCGATCTCGTGCGCGCGCGCCAGCGCATCCGGGGCGACCTCATCGACAAGGCCGAGCGCCAGCGCCTCCTCGGCGCTGAACAGGCGCCCGGTCAGCGCCATGCGGCGCACCACCTGCGCGCCGAAGCGGCGCACAAGGCGCTGCGTGCCCGACCATCCCGGCGCCATGCCGAGCCCCGTCTCCGGCAGGCCGAGTTTGACGCCGGGCTGAGCGACGCGCAGATCCGCCGCGGCCGCAAGTTCCAACCCGCCGCCGAAGGCGTGGCCTGAGAGCGCGACGATCAGCGGCACGCGCAGCCGCGCCAGCGCCTCGAAGGCGCGATGGCCGGCGCGCGTCCAATCGCGCCACATGTCGAGCGCCGGCAGCCCCGCCCAGGCGGCGATGTCGCCGCCGGCCGAGAACGCCTTGCCCTCGCCGCTGAGCACGCACACGCGCACGTCGCGCGCGGCCTCTATCGTTCGCGCAGCCTCGGCCAGATCATCAATCATGGCGCGGTCCAGCGCATTGAGCTTTTCGGGGCGGCGCAAAGTCAGCCGCGCGACCGGGCCGTCGAAGGCCAGTTCCAGATGCGCACTCACCGCTGCCCCTCCTTCAGCTTGAGCCCGAAAGGCTCGGGACGGAACAGTTCCGCCGGCATCGTGGGGAGATCGCGCGCGACCTTGAGCGGGAACTCGGCTTGGGCGAGCACGTCGCGTTCGAGATCGACCCCGGGCGCGATTTCCGTCACCGTAACGCCCGTCGATGTCAGCTTCATCACGCAACGCTCGGTGATGTAAGTGATCTCCTGCCCCTGAGCGACCGCGCGGGCGCCAGAGAACGTCACCTGTTCCACCTGGTTGACGAGCTTCCTCACCTTGCCCTCGCGCGCGATGCGCAAGGCCTCGCCGGCGATTTCGAGCTTCGCCCCGGCAATGAAATAACCTGAGAATACGATGCGCTTCGCCCGCGCGGTGATGTCGACGAAACCGCCGCAGCCGGCCGTCACATGCGGACGCACACCCAGCTTGGAGACGTTGACGCTGCCCTCGCAGTCGATCTGAAGGAACGATAGAAGCGACATATCGAACCCGCCGCCCTGGAAATAGAGGAACTGTTGCGGCGAGGGCACGATCGCCTCGGCGTTGGAGGCGCAGCCAAACTGAAAATCCAACAGCGGCACGCCGCCGACCGCGCCCTGCTCGATGACCCAGGTGACGGCGCCGTGATGGCCCTCTTCAATCAGGATGCGCGGCACGTTAGCGGAGACGCCGAAGCCGATATTGACGGCGTCGCCGCCTCGCAACTCTTGCGCGACGCGGCGGCTGATGACCTTGGCGACGTCGAAAGCCGGCGTCCCGAAGGATGACAGCGGCCGGAAGATTTCGCCGGAGATCGCCGGCTCGTAAGCCGTGTTGGTGGTCTGCATCTGATCGGGCGCGACGACGATGACATCAACCAACACGCCAGGCACGACGACATCATGCGGCCGTAAGGTTCCGGCCGCCGCGAGGCGCTTGACCTGGGCGATGACGAGCCCGCCATTGTTGCGCACCGCCAACGCCTGATCGAGCGGCCCGAGAATGGCGCCCTCG
>JAJYDD010000425.1 GCA_021777795.1 Pseudomonadota bacterium
TTTGCGCTCGCCATCGCCTGCGACATCCACCCCGTGCAAAATCTAAAAGTGCTGGCGCGTCTGCGCGCTTTAGGCCTGCCCGAGGCGGAAGTGACGGGCTGGGCGCGCGCGGTCATCGGCGAGGGGTTGGCGGCTTGCGAGACGCTGCTGGGCGACGCGCCGGGGCCATTCTGCTTCGGCGCGCGGCCGACGCTCGCCGATCTCTGCCTCGTGCCGCAGCTTTATAACGCCCGCCGCTTTGGCGCCGATGTCTCCGGCTTCCACCGGCTGCTGGAGGCCGAGGCCGCCGCCGCCGCCTTGCCCGCCTTCATCGCCGCCGCGCCCGAGCGCCAGCCCGACGCCGAGTAAATTGAGGATTGACCCATGTCAGGTTTCGCCAGCACCAAAGATCTCGCCGACAAAGTCATCTCGTTCGAGGAACTGGGGCCGGGGCTCTACGGCTACACCGCCGAGGGCGACCCCAATTCCGGAATCGTCATCGGCGACGACAGCGTGCTCGTGGTTGACGCGCAGGCGACGCCGGCGATGGCGAAAGACGTGATCGCGCGCATCCGCGACATCACCGACAAGCCGATCAAACATGTGGTGCTGAGCCATTATCACGCCGTGCGCGTGCTCGGCGCCTCGGGCTACGAGGGCGCGGAAGTGATCGCCTCCGACGTGACGAGGAAGCTCATCGTCGAGCGCGGGCAGCAGGATATGGATAGCGAGATCGGCCGCTTTCCGCGCCTGTTTCGGGGCAGGGAGAGTATCCCGGGCCTCACCTGGCCCAAGGTGACGTTTTCCAAACAAATGACGCTGTGGCTCGGCCAGCGCGAGGTGCAAATCATCCATATCGGCCGTTCTCACACGGCGGGCGACACGGTCGTTTGGGTGCCCAAGGAGCGCGTGCTGTTCTCCGGCGATACCGTCGAATTCGGCGCGACGCCCTATTGCGGCGACGCGCATTTCGCCGATTGGCCGGCGACGCTCGAAGCCATCCGCGCGCTGAAGCCGGAAAAGCTGGTTCCCGGTCGCGGCCGTTCGCTGATGAACGCGGCCGAGGTCGCCGAGGGGCTGGCCAGCACTGGCGCCTTCACCTCGGAATTGTTCGCCATCGCCAAACAAGCGGTCGCGGCCGGTTGGGATCTCGGGCGCACCTACAAACAGGCGATGGAGGAGATGCGGCCCAAATACGGGCATTGGGTGATCTTCGATCATTGCATGCCGTTCGACGTCGCGCGTGCTTACGACGAGGCCAAGGGCGTCGATTGGCCGAACATCTGGACCGCCGAGCGCGATGTCGCGATGTGGAAGGCGCTGGAAAGCGGCGCGGCGCTGTCGGGCGAAATCCAACGCTGAAGGAGTTTGCTATGAACGATCAGACCCGTCCCAATCTGGCGCTGACCTCGGGCGCCGGCGCCGGCGCGCCGAAATATCTCACTGGCTTCGGCAATGGCTTTGAGACCGAGGCGCTGCCCGGCGCGCTGCCGGTTGGGCGCAATTCGCCCCAGCAATGCCCCTATGGCCTCTATGCCGAGCAACTGAGCGGCTCGCCGTTCACCGCGCCGCGCAAGACCAACGAGCGAAGCTGGCTCTACCGCATCCGCCCGACGGTGGCGCATTGGGGCGATTTCAAGCCGATCGACAAGGGCCTCTGGCGCACCGCGCCGGCGCCTGAGGTCGAGCAACCTATCGCGCCGTTGCGCTGGGACCCGATCCCGCTGCCCAAGACCAGCCTTTCGTTTGTCGAAGGCGTTCACACCATCACCACGGCGGGCGACGCCGCCGCCACGGCCGGCATGGGCGCGCATGTCTATATCGTCACCCGCTCGATGCGCGACGAATATTTCTACAACGCCGACGGCGAGATGATGTTCGTGCCGCAGCAGGGATCGCTGCGGCTTTGCACGGAGTTCGGGATCATCGACATCGCGCCCGGCGAGGTCGCGATCATCCCGCGCGGCGTCAAGCTGCGCGTCGAGTTGGTTGACGGCCCGGCGCGCGGTTATTTGTGCGAGAACTACGGCGGCGGCTTCACTTTGCCGGAGCGCGGGCCGATTGGCGCCAATTGCCTCGCCAACCCGCGCGATTTCCTCACCCCTGTCGCGGCTTACGAGGACAGCGGCGCGCCTTCAAAGCTCATCGTCAAATGGGGCGGGGCGCTCTATGGCGCCGACATCGCCGGTTCGCCGCTCGATGTGGTGGCCTGGCACGGCAATTACGCGCCTTACAAATACGATCTCAGGCGCTTCTCGCCGGTGGGGCCTGTTCTCTACGATCACGCCGACCCCTCGATCTTCACGGTGCTGACCAGCCCAAGCGAGACGCCGGGCACGGCCAACATCGATTTCGTCATCTTCAGCGACCGCTGGTTGGTGGCGGAGAACACGTTTCGCCCGCCGTGGTATCATATGAACGTCATGAGCGAGTTCATGGGCCTCGTCTATGGCGTCTATGACGCCAAGACCGGCGGGGGCTTTGCGCCCGGCGGCATGTCGCTGCACAATATGATGCTGCCGCACGGCCCCGACGTGGACGCCTTCGAGAAGGCGAGCCACGCGGAACTGAAGCCGCACAAGCTCGAAGGCACGCTCGCTTTCATGTTCGAGACGCGCTTCCCGCAGCGGCTGACGAAATTCGCCGCCGAGACCTCGGCGTTGCAAGCCGATTATCGCAATTACGGCGCGACGCTGAAACGCCGCTTCGACCCGACGCGGCCTTGAGCGGAGCCCCCATGCTCGACGAAACCCACGCGCCCGGGCTGGAAAGCTGGGTCGCCTCGGCCAACGGCCACGCGCAATTCCCGATCCAGAACCTGCCCTTCGGCGTGTTCAGCGACGATCGCGGCCCACGCGGCGGCGTCGCCATCGGCGAGGCGATCCTCGACCTTTCGGCGGTAGCAGACTTGTTGCCGGGCGAGGCGCGCGCGCTTTGCGAAAGCGCCGCCGGGCCGACGCTCAACCCGCTGCTGGCGCGGCCCGCCGCCGCCCGGCGCGCCTTGCGCCGGGCGCTCAGCGCTTGGCTCGCCAAGGGCGCGGAGCCGAGGCCGGATCTGTTGCGTCCCGCCGTGCAATGCCGGTTGCACATGCCGGCCGCGGTCGGCGACTACACGGATTTCTACGCCGGCATCCACCACGCCACCAATGTCGGCAAGCTGTTCCGGCCGGATCAGCCGTTGATGCCCAATTACAAATATGTGCCGATCGGCTACCACGGCCGCGCCTCGTCGCTGCGGCCCTCGGGGGGAACGGTCAAGCGTCCGAGCGGCCAGCGCAAGCGCCCCGACGAGGCGGGCCCAAGCTTCGGCCCATGTGAACGGCTCGATTACGAGTTGGAGCTTGGCGTCTGGATCGGCGGCGCCAATGAACTGGGGACGCCGGTTCCCATCAACCAGGCGGGCGAGCGCATCGCCGGCTATTGCCTGCTCAACGATTGGTCGGCGCGCGATCTGCAAGCTTGGGAATATCAGCCGCTGGGGCCGTTCCTGGCGAAGAATTTCCACACCACGATCTCCCCCTGGATCGTCACGCCCGAGGCGCTCGCCCCGTTCCGCGTGCCCCAGGCGCCGCGCCCCGAGGGCGATCCCGCGCCGCTCGCCTATCTCCACGACGAAGCCGACCAGCGCGAGGGCGCGCTCGGAGTCGAACTCGAAGTGTGGCTCTCGACGCGCCAGATGCGCGAGCGCGGGTTGCCTCCGCATCGCCTGTCGCGAGGCTCGGCGCGCGATCTCTATTGGACGCCGGCGCAATTCGTCGCCCATCACGCCTCCGGCGGCTGCGATCTTCAGCCCGGCGATCTATTCGGCAGCGGCACGATTTCGGCGCCGACGCCCGACGGCCTCGGCTCGCTGCTGGAGATCAGCCAGGGCGGCAAGACGCCGATAAATCTGCCCTCCGGCGAAGTCAGGCGCTTTCTCGAAGACGGCGATGAGGTCGCGTTCACGGCCCACGCCCGGCGCGAGGGCTTCGCGACCATCGGCTTTGGCGAGTGTCGCGCCGTCATCGCGGCATGACGGCCGAGGCGGATATAACCGGGCGCGGCGTGCAGTCGATCGAGGTCGGCGGCCG
>JAJYDD010000017.1 GCA_021777795.1 Pseudomonadota bacterium
GCCGGCCTTGCGAATCTCGGCGTCCGGCGACGACAGGTTCTTGAGCGGCGACGGGCCGAGGCCGGCAGTGATCGCTATGCCATTGGCCTTGGCGGCGCGGGCGATGTCAGCGATGTGCGCGGGGCTGTAGGCGGTCAGATGCTGGGCGGCGATCTCCAGTATGTCGAAGCCGAGACGGGCGGCCTTATCGACGTATTTCAGGCAATCCGCGCTCCATTCTTGCTCCCAATAGGGATAGTATATGCCGAATTTCATAATCCGCCTCCGCCGCGCGTTTCGCTCCGCTCGGCAGATTGAAGCGCGACCGCGTCCCGCGCAAGGCCGCGCCGACAGACGGGCCGCCTTAGGCTCTTGGTTGATTTTTGTTGAGCGGCCGACCATCATTCGAAGACCGCAACGGCGGAACGGCGCCTATGACGGCGGCCGCAGGAGACAGCAATGGCGTTGAGCGACCGCATACCCTACCAGGCGCTGGTGGACCGTCCGCGGCTGCATCTGCCGGGCGGGGCGCGCATGGGCGTCTGGGTCATCGTCAATGTCGAGGAGTGGCGCATCGAGAATCCGATGCCGCGCGCCATCCTGCCGCCGCCGATGGGGCAATCGCTGCTGCCCGACGTCCCCAACTGGTCCTGGCACGAATACGGGATGCGCGCCGGCTTCTGGCGCCAGCATGCGGCCTTGACCCGCCGCAGCTTGCCCGCGACGCTCGCCATCAACGGCCATGTCTGCCAAGCCTATCCGCGCGTCGCTTCGGCCGCGCGCGAGGCGGGCTGGGAGTTCATGGGGCACGGCTATCTGCAAGGCCCCATGCACAAGCTGCCCGACCAGAACGACGCCATCCGCCGCGCGGTTGACGAGATCGCCGCCTTCACCGGCAAGCCGGTGCGTTCGTGGGAGAGCCCCGGCCTTACCGAGACCGAGGAGACGCTCGATCTCTTGCGCGCCCACGGCGTCGAATATGTCGCCGACTGGGTGATCGACGATCTGCCGCAGGCGATCTCGACGCCGCACGGTCCGATCACGACGATTCCCTACACGGTCGAAATCAACGACGTGGCGATGTTCGCAGTCCAGCATATGAACTCCGAGGCCTTTTTCACGCGCGGCCGCGATCAGTTCGACCGCCTCTATCTCGAAAGCGCCGACAACGCC
The DNA here is from genome assembly GCA_021777795.1 of Pseudomonadota bacterium. Taxonomy (GTDB): domain Bacteria; phylum Pseudomonadota; class Alphaproteobacteria; order Rhizobiales; family Beijerinckiaceae; genus Roseiarcus. The sequence goes on from JAJYDD010000017.1 coordinate 1,153, forward strand.
CGCATCATGGGCGTCTCCATCCATCCCTATCTCACCGGCGTCCCGCACCGCATCCGCTATGTCGAGGAACTGCTCGACTATATCGCCGGCCACGAGGGCGTGCGCTTCATGACGGCGAGCGAGATCGGCGATTGGTACACAGCCGAAATGAAGGGGCGCGGCCTATGATCCGGGCGGCCGACGTCGGGCATTGTCGGCCCCGTAAACGCAGTCCGAGCGAGGGCTCGCCGATAAAACCGACGGCGGTGAGATAGAGATGCGCATCGCCCTCATCCACGCGCTGCGCCATTCGCCGGCGCCCATCGAGGCGGCCTTCGCCGCCGCGTGGCCTTCGCCGCAGTTGATGAACCTGCTGGATGACAGCCTCTCGGCCGATCTCGCGCGCGACGGCAGACTGACCGAGGCGATGTCGCAGCGCTTTGTGACCCTCGCGCGCTATGCGGTCGCAACCGACGTCGCGGCGATCTTGTTCACCTGCTCGGCCTTCGGCCCCTGCATCGACCGCGTGAAGCAGGAATTCCCCGGGATTCCGGTGTTGAAGCCGAACGAGGCCATGATCGAGGAGGCGGCGGCGCTTGGCCGGCGCATCGGCCTGCTGGCGACTTTCGCAGCGACGCTGCGCACGATGCCGGCCGAGTTCCCGGCTGGATTCGAGGTTCGCCCGCGATTGGCCGAAGGCGCGCTCGCCGCGCTCGACGCCGGCGATGGGGCAGGGCACGACCGCCTCGCCGCCGAAGCGGCGGCCTCGCTCGCCGATTGCGACGCCATCGCGCTGGCGCAATTCTCTCTGGCGCGAGCGCGCGACGCCGTGGCGGCGCGCACCGGCAAGCCGGTGCTCACGACCCCCGACAGCGCCGTGCGCAAACTGCGCGGGTTGCTGGCCTGAACTGGCGCCACGGGAAGACGCCATTTCAGAAGTCAGGTCAGCTTTCACTTGGCGCTGAAGATCATTTGGCGCTGAAGATGAGGCTAGCGCCAATGGCGACGATGACCAACCCGGTGAGGCCGTGCATGCCGAAGGCGAGGCCTTTGCTTCCGCCCGACCGCAGGACTGTCGCCATATCGCCAAAGGCGATCAGGCTCGCCAGCAGCAAGAATTCGCCGAGCAGGCGCGGCGATCCATTGGCTATGAGCAGGATGACGAAGAGGCCCGACGCGACGTCTCGCGTGCCCTTCACCGACAGCCACGCGGTGAATCCGGTTGACGGCGGCGGCGTCTCGGCGATGCCGAAAGCGGCCGATGCGACGCCAGGCGCCAACCAAAAGCGCGCGCCGAGGAACATGATGGCGGCCGCGATCAGACCGGAAAGCACGTATTCGATTTGGATCATTGCGGACTCCTGTCGTGTGCAAAAATTCTAGCGGCGCTATTTTTTAGCGTCAACAGAAATCTAGCGTTGACAAAAATTCGTGCGTAGATAGGTTTTTTCAGATGTCCATCGCCGAACGCAAAGAGCGCCAGCGCGCGGAGCGCTATGAACTCATCCTGGCGGCGGCGCGTGAACTGGCCGAAGCCGAGGGCTGGGACGCCGTCACCACGCGCCGTCTCGCGGAGCTAATCGACTATAGCCAGCCGGTTCTCTACAGCCATTTCAAGGGCAAGGCCGAGATCATGGCGGCAGTGGCCACGAGAGGATTCGAGGAACTCGCGACGCGGTTGCAAAAGGAAACGGCGCGCGCTGCCGGCGGCGCTTATGTTTTGCGCAACGTCTGCGCCGCCTATCTCGATTTTGCCCGCTCGCGTCCCGTCGTCTACGAGGCGATGTTCGTCTTGCCGACGAAGATCAAATTCGCCAGCGAGGAAACCCCGACCGCGCTTCGCGCCGCCTTCGATGCGCTGGTCGCCGCGCTCGGGCCAGATCGACAGGAGCCGATATTGTTAGCCGAGGTGCTGTGGAGCGCGCTGCACGGAATGGTCGTCCTCACGCAATCGGGACGTATTCCGCCTGCGGGCGCCGAGGTTCGGTTGAACATTCTCGTTCACAAATTCGGCAGCGATTTCTGATCTGGCGTGGGCGGCGGCGACCAGGCGGCGGTCACAGCCATCCACAAGGCCTTGAAACCGACCCCAAAGGCATGGCCCCAGCCGCTTTCGACCGCCAGAACCTATTCAGGAAAAGCCGGACCCTTTTTAGGCTGACCCGGCGAAAGTCGCGGTGTATGCGATAGCTGCGGCTCGAAACGGAAATTGGATTTCACAGGGATGAACGAAGTGGGACCAGTCCCCGGCTTGAAGGTTCCCGCCCTGGGGAAGGCGGTGGCGCTGCTGGAAGCGCTCGCGCGCGAACCGGGCCTTGGTTTCACCGGCATTCAGGAGCGGCTTGGCACGCCCAAGAGTTCGACCCATCATCTCATCGCTACGATGTGCGAACTTGGTCTCATCAAGCGCAGACCGCTGGGCGGTTACGGTTTGGGGCTCAAGTTGTTGGAGCTTGCCAGCATCGCAAGCGAGAACAACGATCTCCAGCGAGATGCTATGCCGCTGCTTCGCGAATTCGCGCAGCGGGTCCAACTCACCTGTCATCTCGGCGTGCTTGAGCAAAGCGAGGCGGTCTATCTCGGGCGAGTCGAGGGCGCGCGGGACATTGTGGTCAAATCTCACGTCGGCCAAAGGTTCCCGGTTAATTGCAGCGCTCTCGGCAAGTGCCTGATCGCATGGCTGGCGCCTGAGAGGCTCGACGCCGTGATCGCCAACCTTGCTTTCGAAAAGCGGATGCCCAAAACCATCACCAACGCCGCTGATTTCCGTCTTCAGCTCGACGAGGTTCGGCGTCGGGGGTGGGCGCTCGACGACGAGGAACAGGCGCCCAACTGCCGTTGCATTTCAGCGCCGATCCGCGACCGCGACGGTTCCGTGACCGCCGCCATCAGCGCGGTCGGAACTCTGGAGCAGGTTGACGACAGCCGTATCGAGAGGCTTGCGGCGCAGGTGATCGAAGCCGCCGGCGCCATTTCGCAATTCGTCTACAGCACGGACGCATAGCCGAGCCGGCGGACCTCGCGGCGGCGCGTGGGACCAGGCAAGATTTATGTTGGACTTGGCGCGGCTTCGTTTTGCCGGCGCTCTCACGCTGCGCGAGACATTTCCGACGATCTAAGGCGTCATGCGAATCGTATGCAGTTCCGGGAGCTAGGCGGGGCATTTCGCGGAGTCGGCCGAAGGGAGCGGGCGCGTAAAAGCTTGAGGTGAAGGCACGCCTCGACCTGTCAGAGCAAAGAAGCAAACTGGTTGGGACAGCGCGCAAGGCTATTGACGCCCGGTTTGGATACGAGTACCGTTTCTAAGAGTTGAACTTAGGTTCCGGGTAATGAACCAAATCAGAGAGACCTCCTGATTGGAGGTCTCCGATCTCAGGGAGGGTTGAGCACTTGCGCCGAGCCGACAAGGCTGGGCTTTCTTCTCATCTCCACGGGTCTGGCCTGAACGATCAGAGATCGTCGGATCGGCGATCCTAGCCGAACCTTCGGGAATGCGCGCGCAGAGTTCCGCAGGGTACAGCGCGTGAAACGCAACGATAGAAACACAAAGGGAGGATTGGATTCATGCTAAGCTTGCGCAAGTTTAAGATAGCCGTGCTCGCCGCGGCCGCCGTCGCCGCGACCGTTGCGGTCGGCGGATTGAGCGCGGCCGCCAAGGCGGATGAGCCTACAGTTGGCGTGATCGTGCCGACGCTGGATTCGGAATTCTGGAACAGATACGTCGCTTTCACCAAGACCGGCGCTCAACAGCTTGGCGTAAAGCTCATCGTCCTGAACGCCGACAACAAGCCTGACAACATGATCCAGTTCACCCAGGATCTCGTTGCTCGTCATGTCGACGGCATCATCTCCGTCGGTTATTGGTCCTCGGCTCCGCCGACCATCGCTTTCGCCCGGCGCGCGAACATCCCCGTCGTCATCGCGGATTCCTATCCTGATTTCCTTCCGCAAAGCGCCAAGGCCCCCAACTATATCGCGTTTGTTGGACCGAGCGATCTGGACGCCGGTTATCACATGGGCAAGGCGCTCCTTGACGCGCTCAAGCCCGGTCCGGACGGCAAGAAGGTGATTGGCGTTGTCAACGGAACGCCGGGCACGTCGGTGGCGATCGACCGTCGCAAGGGGCTCGATCAGGCGATCAAAGAGGAAGGCGCCGACAAAGTCACCATCGCCGGCGAGGTCCAGGGCAATTTCACCCGCGACGAGGCGATGACCGCGTTCCAATCGCTCTATCAGGGTCATCCCGAAATCAAGGGTGTTTTCTCGGCGAACGATCCGATGGCGATGGGCGTGATCGCGGCTTTGGAGCGCATGGGCAAGGCGCCCGGCAAGGATGTTCAGATCGTCGGCATGGATCTCAACGGCTCCAACGTCGAGGCCATGAAGGCCGGCAAGCAGCACTTCGACATCGGCGGCCATTGGCTGCAAGGCGGCATCGGGCTGTTGATCATGTACGACTACCTTCACGGCTTCAAGGTTCCCGCCGATAAGGCCAACGTCAAGCTCAAGCTGTTGCCGATGACGCAGGCCGACGTGGCTCGCTTCGAGAAGGATTTCCCGGGCGGACAGCCGAACTTCGATTTCAAGGCCCACTCGAAGGTCTACAACAAGGACGCGCCTGGCGCGGACACCATCGGCGCCGCCGTGCTCCGATATTCCAACTAACGCAACGATAAATCCGGCCCTCGCCGGCGGCGGAGTCTTCCGCTCCGCCGCCGGCGTTCCAGGATCACGTCCTAGACGGTGGGGAGTTATGGCGCTAGTTGCGGACGGCCTGCGCAAGCAGTTTGGAAGAACCATCGCGGCCAGCGATATTTCAGTCACGCTGCGCACGGGCGCCGTTCACGCCATCGTCGGTGAGAATGGCGCGGGCAAATCGACGACCTTGCGCATGTTGGGCGGCGCCATTCGCCCCGACAGCGGAGCGATGACTTTGGACGGCGCGCCCTACGCGCCGCAATCCACCTTCGACGCCGCCCACAAGGGCGTGGCGCTGGTCCATCAGGAAATCACCATCAACCGCTCGCTGAGCGTCGCCGAGAACATCTTCATTGGCGATCTTCGCCGCCACGCCGGGCCGCTTGGCGTTTTACGGCGAAAGCGGATGGCCGCCTCCGCACAGGAGGCCCTCGACCGGATCGGCGTCAAGATTTCCGTCACCGCCAACCTCGATCGGTTGAACCTGGGCGAGTTGAAATGCATCGAGATCGCGCGCGCGATCTCCTCAAATCCGAACACGCTTCTGCTCGACGAATCGACGGCCTATCTCGACCACCGGGAAGTGGACGCCGTGCTGCATGTGATGCAGGAGCTGAAGTCGAAGGGAATGGCCATCGGCTTCGTGTCGCATCACCTCAACGAGGTCCTGGCGGCGGCCGACGATTTGACCATTCTCAAGGACGGGCAATTCGTCGGCTCCTACCGCGCCGCCGACATTGGGGCGAACGAAATCCATCGTCTGATGGTGGGACGCGATGTTCTGCACGGCATCTATCCGCCGCGTTCGCCGCCCAAGGTCTCCGGCGCCGCCCCAACCCTGCGGGTGACGATGGCGGCGGTCGGGCGTGAGTTGAATGAAATCAGTCTCGAAGTCCGGCGCGGCGAGATCGTCGGACTTGCCGGCCTGAAGGGCGCCGGCGCCGAGGCGCTGTTTGCCGGGATCGTCGGCGACGAGCCGTTGCGCCGCGGCGAGCTTCAGCTCGACGGCAAGGACTATCGCCCGAGCAATCCTCGTGCGGCGTGGCGGCACGGCGTCGCCCACCTTCCGGGAGACCGCGGCAATGAAGGCCTGATCGTATCCTTCAGCGTGCTCGACAACCTCGTCATGGCGCGCCCGCCCGCAGTCGGCCCGTTCTTCTCCAGGCGGCGCGCCCGCGCGATGGCCAACGATCTGATAAAACTGATCGGCATACGCACAGCGAGCGCGTCCGCGCCGTGCCAATCGCTGTCGGGCGGGAATATGCAGAAGGTGGTGCTGGGAAAGTGCCTGGCGGTCGGCCCGGGCCTGCTTCTGCTAAACAATCCGACGCGCGGCGTCGACGTCGGCGCGCGCGAGGAAATCTACCGCATCATTCGCCAGAAAGCGTCCGATGGCCTCGCCATCCTCCTCTCGTCGGAGGACATGCCTGAACTCATCGGCATGTCGGATCGTCTCGTGGTCCTTCGCCGAGGGGTGTCGGTCCGCGAATTCGATTCGCTGGAGAACGTTGAAGAGCACGACATCGTGCAGCATATGATTTGAGCCAGGACAATGAGCCAAGCCATGAAAGCAGACTCTCCCGGCGGCGCCGCGCCGGCTCGCGACAGCGGTTTCAAGGGTTTCCAGATCGACCTGTTGCGCCGCAGCTTTCCCGCCATCTTCCTTGCGGTGCTGGTCGTGGTTTTCACGTTCATGTCGCCGCGCTTCCTGTCGCTCGGCAACCTTTCGACGGTGCTCGAACAAGGCACCGTGCTGCTCGTCACCTCCCTTGGCGCGAGCTTCATCATCATGGCCGGGTCGATCGATATCTCGGTGGGCGCCATTGTCGCTGTGGCGGCGCTGGTGGCGGCCTTGACCGCCAACACGCTCGGCGCGCTGGCGATCATCCCCGCGGTATTGGTCGGCGCGATGTGTGGATGCATCAACGGTCTGCTGCTCGCGGTCGGCAAGGTGCCGTCCTTCGTTGCGACTTTGGGCACTCAGGTCGTCTATCGCGGCTTCGTGCTTTACTTCACCAAGGGCGCCCCGGTGGAGATCAGCAATGACGGCTTCCTCGACGCTTATTCCAGCGTCAGCTACGGCGTGCCGCACACCGTCATGATCGGTCTGGCTCTTGCCGTCGCGGCCTGGGCCATCTTCAAGTTCACGGTCTTTGGTCGCGAGGTTCTGGCGATCGGCGGCGGCGAGCGCGTCTCTATCCTCACCGGCATCGCCGTGACTCGGGTGAAAATCCTGATGTTTCTGCTGCTCGGGGCCTTGTGCGGCATGGCCGGCCTGTTGCAAGGCGCGCGCACGATGGCGGCGACCTCTCAGCTCGGCCTGGGTCTCGAACTCGACGTCATCGCCTCCGTGGTGGTCGGAGGCACGCCTCTGACGGGCGGCCTCGGCAGCATCACCAACACCTTTCTGGGGGTTCTGATCGTCACGCTGCTGTCCAACGGCATGAACATGAGCGGCGTCGATCCCTACCTTCAGAACATCATCAAGGGCGTCGTCCTGATCGTCGCGGTCTTCATCAATATCGACCGCAAGAAGATCGGCATCATCAAATAGCTCGGCAAACGCCTCAGCGGAATCAAAGAGGGTCGTTCTCATGGAATATCGTCAGCTTGGCCGCTCCGGCCTCAAGGTCTCCTCCGTCACCCTTGGCACCATGACGTTTGGCGGCAAGGGCAAGTTCCAGTATGTCGGCAACAGCGACCAGGCCGAAGCCAATCGATTGGTCGATATCGCGCTCGACGCCGGCGTCAACATGCTCGATACCTCCGATCAATATTCTTCAGGAATTGGCGAGGAGATGGTCGGCGCCGCGATCAAGGGCAAGCGCGGACGGGTGCTGCTGGCCACCAAAGCCCGGTTTCCGATGGGGGACGGCCCCAACGACGCCGGCACGTCGCGCCATCACCTGTTGAACGCTTGCGAGGGCAGCCTGAGGCGGCTCGGGGTCGATCACATCGATCTATATCAGCTTCACGGTTGGGACGGCCAGACTCCGGTCGAGGAGACGATGGCCGCGCTGCATTCGCTCGTCTCGTCGGGAAAGGTGCGCTACATCGGCGCGTCGAATTTCACCGGCTGGCAGCTCATGAAATCGCTGGGAGCGGCCGACCGGGCCGGCGGCGCGCGCTTCGTCAGTCAACAGATCCATTACACTCTCGACGCGCGGGAGGCTGAATACGAGTTGGTTCCGATTTCGCTCGATCAAGGCTTGGGCATCCTGGTCTGGAGCCCGCTCGCGGGCGGCCTGCTCTCTGGCCAATATCGCCGTGGCTGTCCTGACCCGCAGGACGGCCGCAACTTCGCCGGCTTCAAGGAACCCCCGGTGCGCGATCGGGAGCGGCTCTACGACATCGTCGAACTGCTGGTTGCAATCGGCGAGGCGCACGGCGCCTCCGCCGCCGAGGTCGCCTTGGCCTGGTTGCTGCACCGGCCGGCGGTGACTTCCGTGGTGATCGGAGCGAACACTGAAGCTCAGCTTCGCGCCAACCTCAAAGCCGCCGATCTGCGGCTGACGGATGAGGAACTGCGTCGGCTGCATGACGTCAGCAAGATGCCGCTGCTCTATCCCTATTGGCACCAAGCTTTGACCGCGAGCGAGCGGCTTGGCGCGGTCGATCTGTCGCTGCTGGCGCCCTATCTGCCGCTGACCAGCGCCTATTGAAACACAAAAGGGACGCAGGCGGTCTAGCCTCCGCCAGCTAAAGATTTCCAAGCGCGCCGCGACGATTGCGCGTCCTCGCGAACGGCTTGGCGCGTCAACGCGCCCGGCTGACAAGAAACAAACAAAGGAGCGGGCTCGTGAATACCGAACTGGCGGGAAATTTGGTAGCGGCGGCGCTCGCCAAGGCGAAGGCCGATTATGGACGCCCGATCTGTGTCGCCGTGTGCGACCGCTTCGGTTTCCTGATCGCTTTCGCCAGAACGGATGACGCGCCGGTGCGCAGCATCCAGCTTTCGCAGGGCAAGGCTTACACATCCGCGCGGATGGGTGTGGACACGGACGCTTTTCTGCAACGACTGCAAGCCAACAACATTCCCGCGAGCTACTTCTGTGACGACAAACTGACGGGCTTGCCGGGCGGCTGCGTAGTCAAAGGCGCCGGCGGCGACGTGACCGGCGCCGTCGGAATCAGCGGGCTCACGCCGGATGAGGACGTCGCCATCGCAAAAGCCCTCGTCGCCATCGCAGCCAAAGCCTGAACTCCTTTTCTTGAAAGAAACACGGCCATGTCAAAGCCCAGCGTCTATGTCACGCGCCTCATCCCTCAGGAAAATATCGACGCGCTGCGCGAGCGGTTCGATGTCGAGGTGAATGCCGAAGACCGGGCCTTGAGCCCGGCCGAACTTATAGAAAAGGTGCGCGGCCGTTCGGCGGTGGTGAGCCTGCTGACCGACAACATCACGGGCGAGGTCCTCGATGCCGCGGGGCCGCAATGCAGGATCTTCGCGAATTACGCCGTCGGCTACAACAATTTCGATCTGGCGGCGGCGACGCAACGCAACGTCATCCTGACCAATACGCCGGGGGTGCTCGACGACGCCACGGCGACCCACACATTCACGCTGCTGCTGGCGGTGGCGCGGCGCATCGCTGAGGCGGACAAGTTCGTCCGCGCCGGGGAATGGAAGGGTTGGGCGCCGATGTTCTTCGTCGGCTTGGATGTCGACGGCCGCACCTTGGGCATTGCCGGCCTGGGCCGCATCGGCAAGAACGTCGCGCGCAAGGCGCGCGGCTTCAATATGCGGATCATCTACAACGACGCACGGCGGGACACGGCCTTCGAGGCCGAGAGCGGAGCGAAATTCGTCGATAAAGAGACGTTGGTGCGCGAAGCCGATTTCCTGACCCTGCACGTTCCCCTGACGCCGGAAACCCGGCATTACATCGGCGCGACCGAACTCAAGAACATGAAAGCAACCGCCGTTCTCATCAACGCCAGCCGGGGACCGGTAGTTGACGAAAAGGCCCTCGTCGTCGCTTTGCGAGAGAAATGGATCTTTGGCGCCGGGCTCGACGTGTTCGAAAACGAACCGGCCCTCGAACCCGGCTTGACCGAACTCGACAACGTCATTGTCGTCCCGCACGTCGCCTCGGCGACCCCGGCCACCCGCGTCGAAATGGGCAAGATCGTCGTCACGAATATCAACAAGGTGCTGAGCGGCCTGCCACCGGACACCTGCGTGAACCCCGAGGTGCTGAGGCGCTAGGGCTTAGGCCGCACAATCAAGAACCGTAAACGTTATTGAGTGGGAGTTGGTCATGCGCAAATTGGGCTTTGTTGGTCTTGGCATCATGGGCACGCCGATGGCTGGCCATCTCATGGCCGCCGGTCATCAGGTTTTCGCCTACGACCAAAGGGATCTGCCGGCGGATCTCGTCACCAAGGGCCTGATCGGTTGCGCGTCCAGTAAGGAGGTCGCAGCGGCCTGCGAGATTTTCTTCGTCATGGTGCCCGACACTCCGCATGTCGGCGCGGTGCTGTTCGGGGAGAACGGGGCAGCCGAGGGGCTTTCCAAGGGTCAGATCGTCATCGACATGAGTTCGATCTCCCCCATCGAGACGAAGCAGTACGGCGCCAAGATCGAGGCGCTGGGGTGCGAGTATCTCGATGCGCCGGTCTCGGGCGGCGAAGTCGGGGCCAAGGCGGGCACGCTCTCGATCATGGTCGGCGGCAAGGAAGATGTCTTTGCGCAAGTGTTGCCCTTGTTCCAGTTGATGGGCAAGAACATCACCTTGGTTGGCGGCGTCGGCGCCGGCCAGACGGCCAAGGTGGCCAATCAGATGATCGTCGCCATGACCATCGAGGCGGTGGGCGAGGCGCTTCTGTTCGCATCCAAGGCCGGCGCCGATCCCGCCCGCGTGCGTCAGGCGCTTATGGGAGGCTTCGCGTCTTCCAAAGTTCTCGAAGTGCATGGCGAGAGGATGGTCAAGCGAACGTTTGACCCGGGCTTCCGAATCTCCCTGCACCAGAAAGATCTGAATCTCGCTTTGACGGCGGCGCGTCAGATGGGGCTTTCTCTGCCAAACACGGCCACCTGTCAGGAATTGTTTAATTCCTGCGCAGCGCATGGCGGCGGCGGGTGGGACCATTCGGCGATGGTCAAGGCGCTAGAGACGCTGGCGAACTTCGAGATCGGCCAAACCGCCTGAGCTTTTAAGCGGGACGCTGCGCATGACCTTTGATCCGCGCGACCTGTTGCGGCGGATGTTCGAGGCGGCAATCGCGGCGGCGCAGCCGTCGCTCAGCCTGCCGCCCTATTTGCCGGAGAGGCCCAAAGGACGATTGATCGTCCTGGGCGCAGGCAAGGCCTCCGCCGCAATGGCGCGCGCGGTTGAGGATCATTGGCGCGGCGAGATCTCCGGCCTCGTGGTGACGCGCTACGGCTACGCGGTTGCCTGTGACCAAATCGAGATTGTGGAAGCGGCGCATCCGGTGCCAGACGCTGCGAGCGTCGAGGCGGCGCGGCGCATTTGCGACATGGCCGCGTCGGCGGGTCCCGATGACACCGTGCTGTGCCTGATATCCGGCGGCGGTTCCTCGCTCCTGGCGTTGCCGGCCGAGGGCCTCACTCTGGAGGACAAGCAAACGGTCAATCGAGCGTTGCTGAAATCGGGAGCGACCATATCGGAGATGAATTGCGTACGTCGTCATCTGTCCGGGGTCAAGGGCGGCCGCCTTGCTGCGCTGGCCCATCCGGCCAAGGTCGTTACCCTGCTGATTTCCGACGTCCCCGGCGACGTTCCCGCAGATATAGCGTCCGGGCCGACCGTGGCCGACGACACGACCTGCGCCGACGCGCTCGCGATCGTGAAGCGGTACGGCGTCGACCTTCCGCCGGCGGTGCGCGAAACGCTCGAAAGCGGACGCGGCGAGACAGTGAAGCCGGGGGATCCGCGTATCGCCGGCGTCGAAACCCGATTGATCGCCACGCCGCAAATGGCGCTGGAGGCGGCCGCCCGGGTCGCGCGCGCGGTGGGTTTGCCCGTTCATATCCTCGGGGATTCGATCGAGGGCGAGGCGCGCGATGTCGGCACGGTCTTGGCTGGCGTCATCAAACAGATTTTGAAAAGGGGCCAGCCTTTCAAAGCCCCTTGCGTGCTTCTTTCCGGCGGAGAGACGACCGTCACAGTGCGCGGTCGCGGTCGTGGCGGTCGCAATGTCGAGTTCCTTCTCTCGCTTGGCGTCGTGCTAGAGGGGCTCGCCGGCGTGTGGGCGCTGGCGGGTGACACCGACGGCGTGGACGGGCTGGAAGAGATCGCTGGCGCGATCCTCACCCCTGACACGCTTGATCGCGCCTGGGCGGTAGGGTTGCGTCCAAAGGAGGCGCTCGCTGACAACGATGGCCACGGCTTCTTCGGCGCGCTAGGCGACGCTGTCGTCACGGGGCCGACACTGACGAACGTGAACGATTTCAGGGCCGTGATCGTAGGCCCGAGCCCGATATTCGTGTCAACAGCGGCCCAAGACAAAATTTAAGCCGCAATGTTTGCGGTTAAACAAGCGATGGGCGAAGCCGGCCAGCCCGATTGCCTCGGGAGACAGTTTTCGGGGGTAGGGTCAAACCCCGATTCACGGCCTTGCCAGTCACTCGAACTGGCCTCATTTCAATTCTGAACATGGGGTTGCATAGGGCCGGCTCTTAGGGCAAAAGCGATCGGCATAGGAGTGTAGCTCAATTGGTAGAGCACCGGTCTCCAAAACCGGGGGTTGCAGGTTCGAGTCCTGCCACTCCTGCCATTCTTTGTTTTTAGCGTACAATTTCAAAGACTTAGCGTCCGGTGAGACACTTCGTTGGCAGAAGTGGGACAGTTTTACTCGAACTTCCGTTCTTAGCCCGTTCCCTTCTTGGCCTTGTGGCCTATCAACATATGCACGGATGCGGCGGCGAGCTTCTTGTCGTTCGCCATCTCGGCGTAGAATGCGGCGAGCCGGGAGGTGCTCCAGCCGAACAGCGCCATCATCTGCTTTTCGGTCGCGCCGTTCTCCGCAGCGCGCACCGCGCCGATCTTTCTCAAGCCGTGCGGTGTGCAGTGCGGGAGTCCCGCCTCGCGGCAACGCTCCTTGAACCAGTTCCCGAAGCCGGCGGCCGTGAAGGGCTTGCCGAACTGCGTCACGAGATAGGTCTCCAAGCCGTGTGTGGTCGCGGTGAGCGTGTCGAGCAGGACCGGAAGGACGGGCATGGAGACGGTTTTGCCGGTGGAGTTCGCCGTCTTCTTCGGCGTGAAGACAACCCAAGACTCCTTCGTGCCGGTCTCGGGGTTCGTGACCGCCGTCAGATACTTCGGTCCCAAGAGCACGGCGTCGGACCGGCGTGAGCCCGTGAACAGCATGAGGTCGAGCGCAAGGCGGCCCATGGTGCCAACCGGAAATTTCTCCTCGAACTGCTCGACCTCGGGCTCCGTCCACGTGTGGAAGCCCTTGCCCTTGTAGGGGAGAGGACGGACGTCGCGTGCAGGGTTCGCCTTGACCGTCTCCGGCCGCTCGGAGAGACCCCACGCAAATAGGACACGCAGATAGATCAGGCGGTGATTTGCCGCCGCCGGCGTCGCCTGCTTGCGGTTGCGCAGCTTGCGGACGATTTCGGGCGTGCAGGACTTGAGGGGCATGTCGCGGAAGCGCATGCCCGATCCAGGCTTGTGCTCGTCGTCAAGCACCGAGCGGTGGATAAGGTGGATCGTGCGTTGATCACGCGGCGACTTTTTCTGGAACTGGTAGCTCGCCTCGTATTCACGCACGAGCCAGCCGAGCGTGGCGTGCTGCGGCTCCTCGACCTCGTTCAGGCGTGCTTTGATGGCCTTCAAAGCCGCATAATATTCCTCGGCGAACTCCAGCGAGTCCGGCGAGGCGCGCAGCCTCACCTTGACGCCCTTGAGCCGGACGTAGAGGCGCACGTTGCCGTGCCTGTCGCGGTCCTTCGCCACATACTTAAAGTCGATACGCATTGCATTGCACTCTCACGCACAATCAGCCCAAGGATTCGCAACATCTTCGCCGCCCGAGTCGGGCAGGGCCGCGAACGCCTTGATCAGGGCTTCACGAGACCAAACTCGACGCGAGTTGATGACCTTCGGCTTAGGCATTCTGCCGTCACCGACCAGTTCGTCAAACATCGTCGGGGATACGCCGATGAGTTCGGCGGCTTCGACGCGGTTGAGACCAAGGCGCTCGTGCGCCGGAATAACGTATGTTTTTGCCAAGGCTGACCTCGCGACCGGAAACGCGGAAAACCGCGATGGGGCTTCGTCGAGAAAGAGGCCGAGCGCGTATTCGCTTCCCTCTCGCCTGCCCCGGCGCACGGCGCGCGGACATATCCATATAGGATACAGGCTGCCAATCACTCCGCCCGGCGCTAATCGCGTCCCGGCACGTTCCCCATGGGCACGCGCAGCAATTGGCTTGGCTCGCCGGATGATGACTTCCGGTCCGAGCGCGGCAAATAATACCGCAGCGTTCCGTAGTGTCAAGAAGCATTGTCGGCCCGCAGTCAGAAGCCGGCGTCTAGGTTAACTCCCGCGCGAAAGTTATGGACTGCTATGCGCAGGTCGAGCCGGTCGCGTGGCATTGAATCGACCTGCCGCTTGCAGTTGACTGCATGTGGACTGATGCTCCCTCTACTTCTGCACGTTCAAGGCATGCCGCTGCCCTCGTCGAGCACCAGCGTCCAAATCCGGCGTAGCGCGAGTTCCGCTCGGAACTCCTCGGGCAGGCGCTCGTAGGTCTCCAGTAGCGCGTCGACGAGTTGGGTCCGGCCCCACATGCGAATGCGGAAGAACAGCTCGTTGCGGCGCTTTTCGACCACGCGGTTGAAGCCGCCCCAGCTCACGAAGAGGCCATGGGTAGCCTTCGCGTCTGTGACAGCCCCGATTAGGGCTTGCAAGGTCGGCTGGTCCACGACGACCGTACCCGACTTGACCTGGACCACGAGGGTCGGCGCGTCGAAGCCGAGCGCGCCGCGACCAGCGACAATGTCGATGCCGTTGTCCGCGCCGGGCGGCGATACATTCACGACATAGCCCTGGGCTTTCAGAATCTCGGCGACAAGTCGCGTGAAGTCGTGGCCGGTGAAGGAACTGGCGATCTTGCGCTCGATTTGGTCACGCGCGAGTTGCGCTAGATCGCGCTCGGCGTCGGTCGCGTCCTCGACCGCGATTTCGGTGTCGGCGGCGGCCCGCTTCGGCTTATCGACGGCTGTCTCATATCCGGGGTCAACGCCCGTTTTCACTACGGCCTCGACGCGGCGGAGAGCGTCGTTGCGGCGCACCTCGCAGACGGTCATGAATGCGCCGAAGCTGAACAGGAGGTCCTGGCGGAAGGCTTCGCGGGGCATGTCCTGCCGCAGCCACTTCACGGGCCTGGAGACGGCCCGCTGGGCTGTATGGGAGTACGGGCCAGAGACCTCACCGACGGCGATCTGTCCCGTGGTCTTGAGCGGCACGACGACGAGGTCGCCGGGCTGCATCTGGTTGCAGAACTGGTTGAGTTGGGCGGCGAAGTTGAGTTGGGTCTTGGGCTTGAGGTCGGCGAAGCACTTCTCGACGACGGCGAGCACGGCCTCACGATCTTTCGCGGCGGCGAGGCTGTCGATGGTGAAGCCCAAGACGAGGTTCGAGGTCTCCAGGGCCGCAGCCTCGCCGTCGCCGCTCTTGCCGAGACGCACGAGCCAAAGGCGCTTCATGGGGAAGTCTCCGGCGTTGCGAAATGCTCGAACACATATTGGTAGGTCTTCTCGACCTTCTCGTCCCACAGTTTGCGCTCGTAGACTTCGGGCAGACAGTCGAGTTCCTCGCGGATTGTCTCGCGAACGCCCGACCTTGCATCGTCCTTCAAACGCCAATCCAGGACGAACTTCTCGCGTTTAAGCTTCGCGAGCAGCTCGCGTGCGATCGTGCGGACCTCGACCTCCTGCGCCTCAGTGAGCTTTGGCTCCGGCCGCGTGAGAATATCGAAGATCGTCTGCTCCTCCTTGGTGAGCCCTGAGCGCACATGGCGCTGTTCCTCCTCGTCGAGCGAGCGGATGAAGGCCCCCAACTCCTCGAAGAGGCGCTCGGCTTCGAGCGTGCCGGTGTTGTAGCGGTCGATCAGCTCGTTGAGGCGCTCGACGAAGTCAACGCGAGTGGGGTTTTCGGCAGTCATGCCGCGCACGCGCTCCTCGGCCTGACCCCGCAGGATTTCGGCCGCCGTCTTCTTGCGGCCAGCGGCGAACATCTCGGCGAGCTTCTGGAAGTCGAGCGTCGAGAGGTCGAACAGGCACTTCATGTCCTCGCCTGACGGCACGGGCGCGCGGATCGCCGCGCCCGAGATGGCCTCGTCGATGAGGCGCTCAATCTCAGCTATCGCCGCGAGCACGTTCTTGGTTGGCTCCTTGCGGGTCATGACTCGGATCATCTCCGCGACGACTTGAAGCACGATCATGTCGCCGCGAAATTCGTTGGCGGCGGGATCGGGCAGCACGGCGCGGAAGAGCTTCCAAGCGTCGCCGACGAGGCGCAAATAGGCGCGCTTGTCGTCGTCGCTGCCGAGCAGCTTCTCGGCCGCCGCCTGTAGCGCCGCCTGACGCGCGAAGCCGGCCACCTTCAACACCTCACCCGGCTGCACGCCCTTCGCGCCGGCATAGGTGACAGCCTTGCTGAGGGCCGCGCGGAGCGCCTCGACGAGTTCGCCCTTGCCCTCGATAGGGTCGGTCGTCACGCCGGGCCTCGGCTGGGTGTAGACGGCCAGCGCGCGCTTGAGGTTGCCGAACACGCCGACGTAATCGACGATGAGGCCAGCCTCCTTGCCCGGCGCGACGCGATTGGCGCGCGCTATCGTCTGCATGAGCGTGTGATTTTTCATCGGCTTGTCGATGTAGATCGTCGAGCACGTCGGCACGTCGAAGCCGGTGATCCACATCGCGCAAACGAATACGAGCCGCAGCGGGTCGGCCGCCGCCTTGAATTTCTCGTCGAGGTCTTCCTTCACCATGCGCCGGCGGTGCGGTTCTATGTCGAGGCCGCGCGCCTTCATGTGGGCGATTTCGTTCTGCGACTGGCTGACGACGACGGCCATGTCGGTTTCGCGCAGCCAGTCGAGTTGCGCCTGCAAGGCCATGCGCTCTATCGGGTCGGCGACGGCGGCGATGCGCGCGGTCTCGCGCGCTAGCATCTCGGCCCAGTCGCGCCGCACCTTGTCGTACATGCGCACGGCGGTCGCCTTGTCGATGGCGACGAACATCGCCTTGCCGCGATAGCCGCGCCCGGAGAAATGGCGCACGAGGTCGGCGGCGACCTTGTCGAGCCGGTCGTCGTTGGTGATGAGATGGTATTGCGTGGCGAAACGGCGCTGCAGCGCCTCCTCGTCGTCCTCGCTCAAATCCGCTTCGTCGATGATCTTCTCGATTTCGTCGCCGAGTTGCTCGTTGGTCAGGCGCAATTCGGGCAGCCGGCTTTCATAGTAGAGCGGCACGGTCGCGCCGTCGGCGACGGACTGGGCGAAATCGTAGATCGACACGTAGTCGCCGAACACCTCGCGCGTGCGCTCCTCCTCGCCGGCGATCAGCGGCGTGCCGGTGAAGCCGAGGAAGGCGGCGTTGGGCAGCGCGGCGCGCATGTTGGCGGCGAGAATGTCGTATTGGCTGCGATGCGCTTCATCGGTCACGACGATGATGTCGCTGCGGGTCGAGAGGACCGGGAAGGTCTCGCCACGCGCCGTGCCGAATTTCTGGATCAGCGTGAAGACGTAGCGTTCGTTGCCGCGCAGCAATTCTTTCAGGTGCTCGCGGCTTTGCGCCTGCACCGTCTCGCGCGGCTTGGCGAGTTCGCCGCAAGCCGAGAACGTGCCGGCGATCTGCACGTCAAGCTCGGTGCGGTCGGTCACGACGACGAAGGTCCAGTCGCCGGGCTTCTTGCGCAGCACCTTGCGGGCGAAGAACAGCATCGACAGGCTCTTGCCCGACCCCTGCGTGTGCCAGAACACGCCGAGCCGGCCCCGGTTCTGCGCGAGCTTGTCGACGGCCGCGAAGGCGCGATTGACGCCGAGCAGTTGGTGCGTCTTGGCCAACTTCTTGATGAGGCCCTGCTTGCCCTCCTCGAAGGCGACGAAATTCTCGACGAGGTCGAGGAAGCGCGCCGGCCGACAGGTTCCCCGGATCAGCGTTTCGAGGCTGACGACGCCCGGCTCCTCCTCGTCGTCGATGCGCTTCCACTCGTTGAAATATTCGAGCGGCGCTTCCGCGCAGCCGAGCACGGCCTTGACGCCGTTGGAGAGGATGACGAAGGCGTTGGGCGTGAAGACCTGCGGTATGGCGGCGCGGTAGTCGGCGAGGTTGTCGTTGAATGCGTCTTGGAGCGCCCTGTGGGCGGCCTTCAACTCGACGAACAAGAGCGGCAGGCCGTTGACGAAGCCGACGAGGTCGGCGCGGCGCTTGTAGAGGTCGCCGGCAAACCAGACCTGCGAGGCGAGGAAGAAATCGTTGGCCTCGGGCGTCTCCCAATCGACGACGCGCACGGTCTCCGTCTTCGGCTCGCCAGCCCCGCGCCGCACCTCGACGCCCACGCCCGCGCGCAACAGGCCAAGCACCTCGGCATTGGCGCGA
>JAJYDD010000426.1 GCA_021777795.1 Pseudomonadota bacterium
GGCGCCATAGGTCGAGATGATCTCGTCGGGGTCGATGGTGTTGCGCTTCGACTTCGACATCTTCTCGATGGCGCCGATCTCCAGCGGCGCGCCGCCGTCGAGCTTGACCGCCTTGCGGCCGGCCGCGTCGCCCTCGATGCGCACTTCGGCCGGCGAAATCCAGCGCCCTTCCCGGTCGCGATAGGTCTCGTGGACGACCATGCCCTGCGTGAATAGGCCGGCGAACGGTTCGGCCACGTCGAGGTGCCCGGTCTTGCTCATCGCGCGGGCGAAGAAGCGCGAATAGAGCAGATGCAGGATCGCGTGCTCGATGCCGCCGATATATTGATCCACCGGCAGCCAGGAATTGGCGATTTTTGGGTCGGTCGGCGCGGTTGTGTTCCAGGGATCGGTGAAGCGCGCGTAATACCAAGACGAATCGACGAACGTGTCCATCGTGTCCGTCTCGCGCCGCGCCGGCTTGCCGCATTGCGGGCAGGCGACATGCTTCCAGGTCGGGTGATGGTCGAGCGGGTTGCCGCGTCGGTCGAAAGTCACGTCGTCGGGCAGCTTGACGGGCAGGTCGGCGACCGGAACCGGCAGCACGCCGCAATCCTCGCAATGGATGACGGGGATCGGGCAGCCCCAATAACGCTGGCGCGAGATGCCCCAATCGCGCAGCTTGTAATTGATCTGACGGCGCGCGATCTGGCGCTCCTCCAGCCGGGTCGCGACTTCCGCGAAGGCCTGTTCCGGCGTCATGCCGTCGAGGAAGCGGGAGTTTATCATCGTCCCGTCGCCGTCATAGGCGACGTCGGTGACGGTGAAGCTTGCGGGATCGACGCCCGGCGGACAGACGACCGGGGTGACGCCGAGGCCGTAGGCGTTAACGAAATCCAGGTCGCGCTGGTCATGCGCGGGGCAGCCGAAGATCGCGCCCGTGCCGTAATCCATCAGGATGAAATTGGCGACATAGACAGGCAGCGTCCAACTGTCGTCGAACGGGTGGGTGACCCGCAGGCCGGTGTCGTAGCCCTTCTTCTCAGCCGTCTCGATGGCGGCGACCGAGGTGCCGATGCGCCGGCATTCCTCGATAAAAGCGGCGAGCTTGGGATCGTGGGCGGCGACCTTGGCCGCCAGCGGATGATCGGGGGCGATCGCCATGAAGCGCGCGCCGAACAAGGTGTCCGGCCGCGTCGTGTAGATCTCCAGATCGCCGCCGCCGGTGAGCGCGAAGCGCACCATCAACCCCTCGGAGCGGCCGATCCAGTTGCGCTGCATGAGGCGCACCTTCTCCGGCCAGCGGTCGAGTCTATCGAGCGCCGTCAGCAGTTCCTCGGAATAATCCGAAATCTTGAAGAACCATTGCGTCAGTTCGCGCTGCTCGACGAGCGCGCCGGAGCGCCAGCCGCGCCCGTCGATCACCTGCTCGTTGGCGAGCACGGTATGGTCGACCGGATCCCAGTTCACTTTCGATTTCTTGCGCGCGACGAGGCCCGCCTTTAGGAAATCCAGGAACAGCTTCTGCTGGTGGCCGTAATAGCTGACGTCGCAAGTCGCGACCTCGCGCGACCAGTCGAGCGACAGGCCCATCGACTTCAACTGCGCCCGCATCGCGTCGATATTGGCGTAGGTCCACTTGGCCGGATGCGTCTGGTTCTGCATCGCGGCGTTCTCGGCCGGCATGCCGAAGGCGTCCCAGCCCATTGGATGCAACACGTTGAGGCCCCGTGCGCGCTTGTAGCGCGCCACCACGTCGCCCATCGCGTAATTGCGCACATGCCCCATATGGATGCGGCCGGAGGGATAGGGGAACATCTCCAGCACGTAATAGCGCGGCCGCGAATCGTCGTTGGGCGTCGCGAAAACCTCGCGTTCCGCCCAGATCTTCTGCCATTTCGGCTCGGATTCGCGAACGTTGTAACGCTCAGGGCGCATGGGGTTGCGGTCTCGTTTATCGGGAGTTTTCTAGGGCCGGGGATCAATCATGATTTGCCCCGAGGGTCAAATCCAGCCTCCCGACGCGTATTTTGTGACAGCGGCGGTCGATATGACGAAATTGCGACAGATCGGAGATTGCCAGATGTCTTATTCCCGCCGCGAGCCGATTTTGCACATGGTTCCCATCCTCGACTTGCGCCCTACCCAGATGACGGTCGGCATGATCGAGGTGAGGCGCAAGCGCAAGGCATGGGTGGTCAAGCGCGACGAAGCCAAGGACGCCTCGCTGGCGGCGCATATGATCCCCGTCGTGCTAGGCCCCAGCGGGGAACGCTACATCACCGACCATCACCACCTCACCCGGGCGCTGCTGGAGGAAGGCCAGAAGGAGGTTTACGTCACCGTCATCGGCGACCTGCGCAAGGCGAACTCCAGCTATTTCTGGAATCTGATGAATTACCACGGCTGGACACATCCATTCGATCAGAAGGGCCAACGCTGCGCCTATGCGGACCTGCCCAAAACCATCAAGGGGCTGGAGGATGACCCCTATCGCTCGCTCTCCGGGGCGCTGCGCAACATCGGGGGCTACGCCAAGGATGCGACGCCGTTCTCCGAATTCGTCTGGGCCGATTTCTTCCGCCCCCGCTTCAAGCGCAAGGACATCGCGCGCGATTTCGACGCCGCGCTGAAAGAAGCCTACGCAATGGCGAAAGCCGCCGACGCCGATTTCCTGCCCGGCTGGTGCGGGCCGCATGACAGCGACCCGCCGCCCCGCAAGGCTTAAGTCGCAGCCGGCGCGTTGACCCCCGCCAGCGCGTCGCGCAAAGCCTGCTCCTTCTGGCGGTCGAGCGAGGTGCGCAGCACCATCCCGCCCGTGCCCTTGAGCGCGTCGAGCACCTTGTCGGCCGTCATCTTGCGCACCAGCAGGAACAAAGCCGCATTGCCGGGCTGGAGCGAGGAAGCGATCTGCTTGGCGGCGTTGTCGTCGACGCCGAGGTCGGTCAGGGCGCCGGAAAGCGCGCCCGCGCCCGCGCCGAGCGCGGCGCCGGCCAACGGCATGAGAAAGATCGTGCCGATGATGGCGCCCCACAGCGCCCCCATCATCGCGCCGGAGGCGGTGGTGTGGATGAGCTGGTTCAGCTTGACGTGCCCGTCCTCCTGCTTGACCGCAATGACCGCGTCGCTGATCTCGATGAGATATTCCGATTGCAACTCGATGATTTTCTTGCGCATTTCCTCGGCGCGCGCCTCCGAGGGATAGGTGATGACGATGAGGTCTTCCATATTCCGCCGCTCCATTAAGGCTTGCAAGCCTCTATAGCAGGCTTAGCCGACATTGCGGAAATCCGCCGCCCGCGCCGCCCGCGCCTTGATGCGCAACAAATGCGCGGGAGTTCCCGTTCCCTCAATCCCCCATGTCCCAGACCTCGGCGCTCGCTCCCGCAAGCTCGCGCACCCGCGCCTCGTCGGCGGCGAATTCGCGCGCCGCGCCCTCGTAGACGATGCGGCCGTCATCCAGCACATAGGCGCGGTCGGCGATCTCCACCGCCGCGCGCACGTTCTGCTCGACGAGCAGGATCGACAGGCCCTCGTCGCGCGCCGCCACGACGATGCGCAAAACGTCGGCGACGATCAGCGGCGCCAACCCCTGACTCGGCTCGTCGAGCATGAGGAGCTTCGGGTTCAGCAGCAGCGCGCGGGCGATCGACAGCATCTCCTGCTCGCCGCCGGAAAGCTGGCTGCCCTTGTTGGCCTTGCGCTGGGCGAGACGCGGGAAGGCCTCATAGACCCGCGCGATGTTCCACGGCCCCGGTCGCTCCACCGGCACGCGCAGGTTCTCGTCCACCGTCAGATTGGCGAACACCCGCCGCCCCTCCGGCACATAGCCGACCCCGTGCGCGGTGACGCGGAACGGCGGCTGGCCCGTGGTGTCAGCGCCGAACATGGCGACTCTGCCCTCGCGCGGGCGCACCAGCCCGATGAGGCTCTTCAAGGTCGTGGTCTTGCCGGCGCCGTTGCGGCCGAGCAGCGCGACGATCTCGCCCTCGCGCACTTCGAGCGACACGCCATGCAGGATGTGGCTCTTGCCGTAATAGGC
>JAJYDD010000427.1 GCA_021777795.1 Pseudomonadota bacterium
GCTGACGCAGACGCTGGTCACGCTCGGAATCATCACTTTCCTGATCCTGTTCGTCTCGGCCTGGGCGGTGCGCTGGGTGACGGCGCCGCTGTCCTCGATCGCCTCGGCGGCGCGCGCCTTCGGCCGCCCCGGCGGCGCCGAGGCGGCCGATCTCATCGAAAACGGCCCGATCGAGGTCGCGCAAGCCGCCCGCGCCCTCAACGAGATGCGCCAGCGCGTGCGCAGCCTCGTCGACGAGCGCACCCGTATGCTGGTCGCCGTCAGCCATGATTTGCGCACGCCGCTGACGCGGCTGCGGCTGCGCATCGAGCGGCTGCGCGATCATCCGGCGCAGGCGGCGATGCTGGAGGAGATCGCCTCCATCAACGAGATGCTGACGGAGACGCTGGCCTATATGCGCGAGGTCGGCCAGACCGAGGCCGCCGCGCCAACCGACCTGCCCTCGCTGTTGCAGACCATCTGCGCGCAATTCGCCGACACCGGCCATAACGTCGTCTATCGCGGTCCCGACCGGCTGGTGATTTCCTGCCGTCCGCATGGGCTGACGCGCGCCGTCACCAATCTCGTCGACAACGCCGCCAAGTTCGGCGACGCCGTCGAAGTGGGCGTGAAATCCTGCGCCGGGGAGGTGCTGATCGAGGTGCGCGACGACGGCCCCGGCGTGCCGGCGGCCATGCTCGCCAATGTGTTCGAACCATTCTTCAAGGGCGACCACGCGCGCTCGCAGGCCAGCGGCGGCTTCGGATTGGGGTTGTCGATCGTGCGCGAAATCGCCGCGCGTCACGGCGGCGGCGTCGAGATCGAGAACCGCCGCCCGCACGGCCTGACCGCGCGGCTGCGCCTGCCCTCGCCTTCCGCGCTGGAGGCAGCGTAGCGATAAAGCGCCCGCTCGCCTATATGGCGGGCATGAGCCAGCCCGAATTCCTCGATTTCTCTCACCTCGCGCCGCTCGCCAAGACGCTATGGCCGGGGCGGCGGCGCGATTATGTGTCGCCGGGTCTGGCCGATCCCGGCCTGATGCGCGTCTTTCCCGATCTCGCCGAGGGAGATGTCGCGGATCTGCAATGGCCGTATCTGCGCAAGGACGCCCCGCATATCTGGCGGCGCGATCTGCGCGGGGTGCGCAATCCCTATATCGGCGTGCTGTCGCTCGACGAGGCGACGCTGCTCTACAACAACGCGCTGCCGTTCAAAGGGAAACGCGGGCTGGAGATCGGCTGTCACTATGCTTGGTCGACCGCGCATCTCGTCGCCGCCGGGCTCGATCTCGACGTAATCGACCCGGCGCTGGGCCAACCAGATCAGATGCGCGACGTGCGCGATTCGCTGTCGCGCGTCGGGCCGGCGCGGCTATGGGCAGGATTCTCGCCTTCGGTCGTCCCGGCCGTGCGGACAGTGAAGCCCGAGCCGTGGAGCTTCGCCTTCATCGACGGCTGGCACGAGGGCGACGGCCCGCGCGACGACGCTTTGGCGGTGGTGGATCAGATGGCCGACGACGCGCTGGTGATGTTCCACGACCTCGTGTCGCCGCATGTCGCGGCGGGGCTGGCCGTGTTCGCCGAAGCGGGCTGGCGGGTCGGACTCTACAATACGATGCAGGTGATGGGCGTGGCGTGGCGAGGAACGGCGGCGCCGGCGAGCCATGTCGCGGACAAGGATATGCCGCAGCCGGAGGGGCAGTTTTTGCAGGGTTTCACGGCGCTTTCGCGTTAGGAAACCCGCCCCGGCGAAAATTTGACGTTTTGAAAGTCGGTCGTGCCCATGCGGCTTCTGCTACACCTGAACCTCACAATAGAACCATAGAACGCTGCACGGGCGGCGAAACGAGGAGCGGGTTATGAAGCGGCTCGCCATCGCGATTGTGGCCGTCGCCGTCGCGTTCATCGCCGTTGGCGGGCTTTTGTACGAATTTGCGCTGCCGGGGCTATACAGCGCCCGTCAGGCGCCCTCGGAGGCCGAAGTGGCGGCGGCGACCTGGCTGCTTCGCCATAGCGTCGCCGAGGCAGACGCCGGGCGCGCCAATCCTCTCGCGCCGACACAATCGAACCTTGCGGCCGGCGCCTCGCTGTTTCAGCAGAAATGCTCGACCTGTCACGGCTTCGATGGCGGCGGACATACGATGATCGGCGAACACGTCTTTCCGCGCGTCCCCGCGCTTCGCGAGTTGATGCCGACGCTCTCGGACGGTCAGAGCTTCGCTTATATCCGCAACGGCATTCGAAACACCGCGATGCCGGCCTGGAACTTGGCCGAAGCCCAAATCTGGCAAATCGTGCTGTTCCTTCGCCATTTGCCGGTAACGGCAGGTCGAACGCCCGAGGCCGCCGCCTCGGTCGCGGGCGCGCATTTCGTCGGCTCCGCCGCCTGTCAGTCCTGCCATAAGGACGTCTATCAGCGCTGGTCTCAGACGCGCATGGCCAATGTCGTGCGTGACCCCCGCGTTCATCCCAACGCGATCATCCCGGATTTCAGCAAGCCCGATCCTGTTCTCACCTTCACAAAAAACGACATCGCCTTCGTCTATGGCAGCCGCTGGAAGCAGCGTTATTTCACCAAGCGCGGCGACGACTTTTTTCCGCTCCCGGCGCAATGGGACATTACCAATAAACGCTGGCTGCCCTTCCATGTGCCCGACAACGCCGACTGGTGGGTTCCTTATTACCCCAAGGACAATATGCAGCGCCCGACCGGGCCGCTTTGCGACGGCTGTCATTCCGTGAACTATGACATAGCGACAAAGAAGCCGACGGAATGGAACGTCGGTTGCGAGGCTTGTCACGGGGCGGGCAGCGCCCATGCGGCGCATCCTTTAAAGACCAACATCATCAATCCCGCCCGGCTCGATTACGTGGCCGCCAACGACACCTGCATCCGCTGTCATTCGCAGGGGCGACCGCCGGGAAATCCGATAAACGGCAAATATTACGATTGGCCGGTCGGCTTTCATCAGGGGCTCAGGCTCGCCGATTTCTGGCGGCTTGAGGACCACAAGCTAGGCGATCTCACATTCACGCATTTCCCCGACGGCACGGCGCATAAGAACCGGATGCAGGGCAACGATTTCGTGCAAAGCCTGATGTATACGCGCGGCGTGACTTGTTTTTCCTGTCACGATCCGCACGGCAGCGACAACCCGTCGCTGCTGCGCGCGAAGGGCAATGCGCTTTGCCTGACCTGCCACGCCCCCAACACCCAGACCGGACCGCTGGCGGCGAGCATCGAGGCGCACACCCACCACAAGGCCGGCAGTTCGGGAAGCGAGTGCAGCGCCTGTCATATGCCTGCGATCGAGGAGGAACTGGGCGCGGTGAAGGTTCACGCCCACACGTTCCGCTTCATTCCGCCCTCGGAGACCGAGACGCTGGGCGTCCCGAACGCCTGCAACGTCTGCCACACGGATAAGTCGGTGGATTGGACCAAGAAGACCCTGATGAAATGGCGCGAAATCTCGCCCTGGCGGATGGCGCAATGATCGGGTGGAGCTGCGGCGCAAAACGTCCAACGCGAAGGCGCCCTCCACTCGGCCAGACCGGCGCCAGCGCGCCAGTCTATTAATCCTCGCAAGTGGGCGCGCGGCGGCGATCGAGCGGCAGACTTCAACCAGCGCAGCAAGACAGTTTCGTCACCTCCCTGTCGAAGGCGAGGGCGGCGAGCTTCAGCCCCTCCACGGTCGTCAGATAGGGAAAAATGGTAGCCGCGACATCCTGCACCGTCAGTCCGCCGCGAATCGCCATAGCTGCCGTCTGGATACTGTCGGCGCCTTCAGGGGCGAGGATATGCGCGCCGATGAGCTTGTCAGTGTCCGCGTCCGCGACGAGCTTGATCAGCCCGCGCGTATCGCGCGCCGCGAGCGCGCGCGGAACCTGGTCGAGCGCAATCGTCGAAACGCGCGTCTTGCGGTCGGCCGTGCGCGCCGCCGCTTCGGTCAGCCCGACGCTGGCGACCTGCGGATCGGTGAACACGATCGCCGGCACGGCGGAATTGTCATAGCTGAGGCTGTCGCCGTTGAGCGCGT
>JAJYDD010000018.1 GCA_021777795.1 Pseudomonadota bacterium
ACGCTGTCCTTGGCGTGAGCGACCGAGACTCCCGCCAAGAGCGCGACGGCGAGAACGGCAAGGCGACGCGACATGTTATTCCCCCAGATCCCGCGGCTTTCCCAAGCCGCCGACGCGACTTTACCACCCGGCCGGGCCGTGCGGTCAAGCGGCTGAGAGGGCGAAGGTTGCGCTACGCTCGCGCGTCGGGTCCGCCAGCTCGACGCCAGGCAAGAATTTCGCGTTGCTCGCCGATTATGGGCTCGACGCCGAGGATCCCTTGAGCTGACTTTATCCCGCCGACGGCCGCGCCGCCGCCTGCTTTCCTGGAGGCCGCCCGTCAGCCGAGCCGGCGCAATCCGTCGCGCGCGAGCGCGTTCTGCGGATCGACTTCCATCGCGCGATTGTAGGATTCGACCGCCTTGGTCTTGTTGCCCTGCTTCTCGTAGGCGACGCCGAGATTGGCCCAGCTATCGGCGTCATGGTTGTTGACGTTGAGCGCGGCGTTGAAATCGTCGATGGCGGCGGCGTATTTGCCGGAAGCGATCAGACATTGTCCGCGCGCCTGGTAGGGCGCCGCGACGAAGGGGTCGCGGTCGATGGCGTTGTTGAAATCGGTGATGGCGCGCACGCAATCGCCTTGCCGCTGATAGATGAGCCCGCGCGCATGAAACGCTTGCGCGTCTTCCGGGCGCAGCCGAATCGCCGAATTGAGATCGGCCATAGCGTCGTCGTAATGGCCTTGGGCGCGCAAGAGATTGCCGCGACCGACATAGGCGGCGGCGTAATTGGGATTGGCGACGATGGCGCTGTTGAAATCGGCGAGCGCGAGGTTTTCCTTCTCGATCTGGCGATAGGCCAGCGCGCGATTCGTATAGGCCTCGGCGAATTTCGGGTTAAGCTTGATCGCGTTGGAGAAATCGGCGATCGCGCTCTGGTAGTCGCCATTGCGGGCATAGGCGATGCCGCGCTGGTTATAGGCGACGGGGTCGTTGGGCCGCCGCGTTACGACGTCGGTCAGAGAGGCGATATTGGCGGAAGCGGTCTGCGGATTGTCGGGATCGCGCTCGGCGACATTGGGCCCCGACATCGGCGACAACGATTCGCAGGCGCTTAGACCAAGGCTAAGCGCCGCAGCTACCGCCAGCCAGACCTTGCGTGTCGGCATTAGGAATCCCTCCTGGCGGCGCCGCGGCCTGCGACCGGCCGCAACGACAAACTCAGCGGGCGAAAGTTCAGCCGGCGGCGCGCGCGACGCCCGGTCCAGCCGGAGCGGGCTTGGCCTTCATCGGCAGAAGGCCTTCGCGCTGAAGCTTCTTGCGAGCGAGCTTGCGCGCCCGGCGAACCGCTTCCGCCTTTTCGCGCGCGCGCTTCTCAGACGGCTTCTCGTAATGACCACGCAGCTTCATCTCGCGAAAAATGCCCTCGCGCTGCATCTTCTTTTTCAGCGCTTTGAGGGCCTGGTCGACATTGTTGTCGCGAACAAGAACTTGCACGGGCGGTCCTATGTTGCGAGGCTCGGCCTCGACGAAGACGTGAATACAAAAAGGCGATCCCGTCGCGACGGTTCGCCTTCGTGGCTTGCGCGCATACCAGAACATGGCGCCCTTGTCCAGACGCACCGATGACAGCGCCAGGGGGGCAAAAACACGCGAAAGGTTGCAATAAAAAACCGGCGGCGCTTTCCCCTCGCGCAGCGCGGTGCTACCTTTTTTGAAGTATCTGATGGGTTGCAGGCAGGCCGTCAATGGGCGACGGCGTCGGGGCGGGGCGTCGGGGGCGGGTGTGCCGAATCTGATTTCGACGACCTGGGTCATCGCGGCGCTGGTCATATTCCTCGCTAAACATCTGGCCGCAGATTTTTTGTTGCAAACGTCTTGGATGGCGAACGGCAAAGAGCAGCCGACCGGCTGGTTCTTTCCCCTTCTCGCCCATGTGCTTGTTCATACCGCAGCGACGGCGATCATCTTCGCCATCCTCGCGCCGGCCTATATCTGGATCGCGGCCGTGGATTTCGTCCTGCATTTCGCCATCGACCGCGCCAAAGGCCTGCTCAACCGCTTTTTCGACAACGACCCCACCAAGACCGGCTTCTGGTGGCTGCTCGGCATAGACCAAACCCTGCACCATCTGACGCACCTCGGCTTCGCCATCCTCATCGCGGTTGTGAAAACGGCGTGACTATTTCATGGCGGCAAAAACCGCTTGGTTTTGTATTATGTTTCCATGATTCTGTACTTTGTTAAGTTCAGGAACCGCGCCCGTCGCCCAGGGTTTCCTTTGCAGCGGTCGGTGATGCGACCGTTTTTCTAAAGGAGCTTAGCGATGGCCACTCAAGGCGGAACCCACGAGCAACATGTCAACGCTGGCAAGCAAAGCCACGGCGGAACCCATGAGCAACACGTCAACGCCGGCAAGCAGAGCCACGGCGGCACGCACGAACAACATGTGGAGGCCGGCAAGCAAAGCCACGGCGGCACGCATGAGCAACATGTGGAAGCTGGCAAGCAGAGCCACAAGAACACGGATTCGATGAGCCGCGAGAAGGACGAGGGGTCCACCCGCGGCGGCTCGCACGAGCAGCATGTGGAAGCCGGCAAGCAGAGCCACAAGAACACGTGACGGCGCCTCGCGCCTTCGAGAAAGGGGGCCTTTCCTGGCCCCCTTTTTTTGTGGCCTTGCGGGGGAAGGGCGGATTTGCGAAACACCGGCCTTTAAGACCCATCCGGGAAGAACGCCATGCCCGCCTATCGCTCGCGAACCTCAACCCACGGCCGCAACATGGCCGGCGCCCGCGGCCTTTGGCGCGCCACGGGGGTCAAGGAGGGTGACTTCGGCAAGCCGATCATCGCCATCGCCAATTCTTTCACGCAATTCGTGCCCGGTCACGTGCATTTGAAGGATCTCGGCCAGCTCGTGGCGCGCGAGATCGAGGCCGCCGGCGGCATCGCCAAGGAATTCGACACCATCGCGGTCGATGACGGAATCGCGATGGGCCACGACGGCATGCTCTACTCGCTGCCCTCGCGCGAGTTGATCGCCGACAGCGTCGAATACATGGTCAACGCCCATTGCGCCGACGCCCTGGTTTGCATCTCTAACTGCGACAAGATCACGCCCGGCATGCTGATGGCGGCCCTGCGCCTCAACATCCCCGTCGTCTTCGTTTCCGGCGGCCCGATGGAGGCCGGCAAGGTCGAGATCAAGGGCAAGATCAAAAAGGTCGACCTCATCGACGCGATGGTGGCGGCGGCCGATTCCAGCTATTCCGACGCCGAAGTAAAGGCGATGGAGCGCGCCGCCTGCCCGACCTGCGGCTCCTGCTCCGGCATGTTCACCGCCAATTCCATGAACTGCCTGACCGAGGCGCTCGGCCTGTCGCTGCCCGGCAACGGCACGATCGTCGCCACCCACGCCGACCGCAAACGCCTGTTCGTCGAGGCCGGCCATCTCATCGTCGATCTCGCCCGCCGCTATTATGAGCAGGACGACGAGACCGCGCTGCCGCGCAACATCGCCACCTTCAAGGCGTTCGAGAACGCCATGACGCTCGACATCGCGATGGGCGGCTCGACCAACACCGTGCTGCATCTGCTCGCCGCCGCTTACGAGGCCGAAATGGACTTCACGATGGCCGACATCGACCGGCTGTCGCGCCGCGTGCCAGTTTTGTGCAAGGTCGCGCCCTCGGTGGCCGACGTGCATGTCGAGGACGTGCATCGCGCCGGCGGCATTTTCGGCATACTGGGCGAACTCGACCGCGCGGGGCTGCTCAACCGCGACGTGGCGATGACGCACGCGCCTTCGCTCGAACATGCTCTGTCGCGCAATGACATCAAGCGCTCGGCCAGCAACGCGACGCGGGAATTCTTCTCGGCCGCCCCCGGCGGCGTGCCGACGCAGGTCGCCTTCAGCCAGAACGCGCGCTACGAGGCGCTCGACGAAGACCGCGAAAAGGGCGTGATCCGCGACCTCGACCACGCCTTTTCAAGAGATGGCGGCCTCGCCGTGCTCTACGGCAATCTCGCCCTCGACGGCTGCATCGTGAAAACGGCCGGCGTCGATAGCGACAATCTCAAGTTCGAGGGGCCGGTCAAGATCTTCGACGCCCAGGACGACGCGGTGCTGGGCATCCTCAACGGCGGCGTCGTCGCCGGCGACGTCGTGGTGATCCGCTACGAGGGCCCGCGCGGCGGCCCCGGCATGCAGGAGATGCTCTATCCCACCAGCTATCTGAAATCGAAGGGCCTGGGCAAAGCCTGCGCGCTCATCACCGACGGGCGTTTCTCCGGCGGCACTTCGGGCCTCTCCATCGGCCATGTCTCGCCGGAAGCGGCCGAGGGCGGCGCCATCGGCCTGGTCGAGGCCGGCGACCGCATCCGCATCGACATCCCCGCCCGCGTGATCGAACTGCTGGTTTCCGACGAGGTTCTCGCCCATCGCCGCGCCGCGATGGAGGCCAGGGGCAAGGCGGGGTGGAAGCCGGCGGGTCCGCGCAAGCGCCAGGTCTCGACGGCCCTGCGCGCCTATGCCGCCTTCGCGCAGAGCGCGGCGCGCGGCGCGGTGCGCGTGGTGCCGTAAGCCGTGGCGGATTCGGCCGTGATCGTCACTGAGGCGGAGCGGGTGCGCGAAAGTTTCGCGGACCCCTCGCGCGGCGACGCCTCCTGGGTGACGTTCTTCAGCGCCGAGGCGACGCCGACCTCGGCGATGAGCGCGGGCCTTATGGAACTCGCCCCCGGCGGCCCCGGGCTGCGGCCGCATCGCCACGCCCAGCCGGAAGTCTATTTTATCGCCTCAGGTTCGGGCGTCGTCACCATCGACGGCGTCGAGGCCGAGGCGCGGGCGGGAATGGCGATCTTCATTCCCGGCAACGCCGAGCATGCGGTGCGCAATACCGGCAAAGACGCTTTGCGGGTTTTCTACGTGTTCCCGACCGACAGTTTCCGCGAGGTGGTCTATCGGTTCCCGTCGCCGGCCTGAGATCAGACCAACTCCCCGCCTTCGCGAACCCAGCCCATCGCCCCGCCCTTGTAATGCCAGATGTCGGTGAAGCCGGCGGCGCGGGCGGCGCGCAGCGCCGTCATCGAGCGATTGCCGGAGCGACAGATCAGCACGATCGGCTTGTCGCGCGGAAGAATCTCGGGATCGAACACGGAAAGCGGGTGGAGAACGCTGCCCTCGACATGGCCGGCGTCCCACTCGTTCTGCTCGCGCACGTCCACCAGCGCCACGGCGCCGTCGTCGAGCGCCTCGACCAGCGCGGCATAGGTGATTTCGTCGTCATTCGCGCCACCGCGATCCAGATTTGCCAAGAGTCTCTCCTCGTGAATTTTGCCTGGTGAATTTTGCTCGCTCCTTAGCGCGAGCCGGCGATCCTGGCGAGGGGGCGGCGCGGCGGCATCCGCATCGCACATCGACCTTTTCCTTCGCGTTCGGACCTGCCCCGGGTAAAATCTTTTCCCGGCTGTTTGAAATCTCACCCTCCCTTTCCGCCGTTCCCTGCGACGCGCCTGTCCTGCCCCCGGGGGGTCATGTTCGCTTTTCGTCGCTCAAGCCTCTGAAATCCCCAGACGCAAACCTGAACAGGGTCAATTTCGCACAAGGTCGGAAGCCGGCTCTCCCTTGCTCGCTGTCATGCGCGCGTCTAACGTCCCCAACATGGTCCCCGATCTCGCGACGCGCGTCTACAACCACACCTTCCGCATCGATCCCATCGTGCGGACGCTGCTCGACACCGACTTTTACAAGCTGCTGATGGCGCAGATGATCTGGAAGATTCACCGCGAGCGGCGGGTGACCTTCCAGCTCATCAACCGGACGACCAGCGTGCGCCTGGCCGACATCGTCGATCAGCGCGAGTTGATCGACCAGCTCGATTACGCCCGCAGCCTGCGACTGGCCAAGAACGAGCTGATCTGGCTCGCCGGCAACACGTTCTACGGCACGAAACAGATTTTCGAGCCCGCCTTCATCGAGTGGTTTTCCGAATTCCAGTTGCCGGAATACGAGCTGACGCAGCGCGACGGGCAGTACGAACTGCGTTTCGAAGGGCGCTGGTTCGAAACCACGATGTGGGAAATCCCGGCGCTCGCCATCATCAACGAGCTGCGGGCGCGCGCGGCCATGCGCGCCATGAGCCGCTTCGACCTCGACGTGCTTTACGCCCGCGCCAAGGCGAAGCTGTGGAGCAAGGTCGAGCGGCTGCGTGTGCTCAAGCGCGAGGGGCCGCTGCGCATCAGCGATTTCGGCACCCGCCGTCGCCACGGATTCCTTTGGCAGCGCTGGTGCGTCGAAGCTTTGCAGGAGGGCCTCGGCGACACCTTCATCGGCACCTCAAACATCAAGCACGCGATGGACACAGGCCTGGAGGCCATCGGCACCAACGCCCACGAATTGCCGATGGTCTACGCCGCGCTCGCCAAATCCGATGCGGAATTGCGCGACGCGCCCTATGAGGTGCTGCGTGACTGGGCCAACATGTACGGCGGCAATCTGTTGGTCGTGCTGCCCGATTGCTTCGGCACCACTTCGTTTCTGGCCCGCGCGCCTGACTGGGTCGCGGATTGGAAGGGCGCGCGCCCGGATTCGAAATCGCCCATCGACGCCGCTTATGAGCTTATCGCCTGGTGGCGCGATCGCGGCCGCGACCCCAACGAAAAGCTCGTCGTACTGTCGGACGCGATGGACATTGACACCATCGAGAGCTCCGCGCGGGCGCTGAGGGGCAAAGCGAACCTGTCGATCGGCTGGGGCACCAATCTCACCAACGATTTCAAGGATTGCGCGCCAGCCGGCGTCGATGGGGACCTGGCCGCCATTTCGCTGGTCTGCAAGGTGGTCGAGGCTGACGGGCGGCCGACGGTGAAGCTCTCCGACAACCCCAACAAGGTGCTGGGGCCGCCCGACGAAATCGCCCGTTACATCCGCGTCTTCGGCGCGCAGGGCATGAGCGCGAGCCCGGTGCTGGTGTAGAGGCTACCTCGGCTCCTGGAACTGCGACAGATAGGTGGGATCGAACTGGGAGAACGTCACAAGCTTGTCCCAATCGAGAATTTTCAGCGTCCGCGCCCGCAGGCTAATGAGGTTGCGCTCGCGAAGCTCGCGTATCGTGCGGTTGACGTGGACCGGGGACAGGCCCAGCGCATCGGCCAGCACCGCCTGGCTGAGCGGAAACTCGAACGCGTAGCCGCTGGCGAGGTCGACCGCCCTCAGCCGCTCGTAAAGCTCGCAGATGAGCTGCGCCAGATGTCCCGCCGCCGGCAGGCGCCCCATGCCGACGATCTCATTGCGATGGATCCCCGCATCGACCAAGGTGTTGAGCCACAAAAGCCGCGTAAGATGCGGAAATTCCTCGCTGATCCACCGCAGCTTCTCGTGCGAGATTTTGGCGATGCGGCAGGGCGACAGGGCGACGACGCTGTGGTCCATCTTGTGCAGCAGGAAGCCGTGCAGGTCTACGAAGTCGCCGGGGATATGGATGGACGTGATCTGCCGGGCGCCGTTCGCCAGCGTCTTGCTGCGCCCGGCCCAGCCCTCGATAAGCACGGAGCTATAGCCGGGCCGGTCGCCCTCGCTGACGAGGTCCTGGCCGGCGGCGAAGCTTTTCGCGCCTTCGATCGTCTGCTGGAGCGCGCCAATCTCCGGTTCGCTCAAACTGTCGTAGCTTCGAAGCTTGCGCGCCAGCAGCACATGGAGGGCGGGGGGCGAAGCCGGCGCGTCGACGCCGCTGGCGCTCATGAAGCCGCCCTTTCGGTCACGGAAAACCGCAGCTCCAGCACGACCGCGCCGCTCTCGTCCTTGACGGTCATTTTCCACTCCTGGGCGGCGAAAGCGCCGTCGATGTCCCTCAAAATCTCGCCCGCGGCGCGGATGGCCTCGCCGCGAGCGGTCTCGCAGTCGGGAAAATCGACGCCGACGCTGTCCGGCCGCTCCTCATCGATGTGGAAGAAGAACCTCGGCATCGGTGAATCACTTATCCAGAGTGGGTCCATGTAGACGACGAACGCAGCGGTCCCGCCTCTCGCCGTAGCGTTCACAAAGGTTTGCGCACGATTTCCGATTGCGAAGGGCCGAGAAGAGGGCCCGGCGCAGGCTCTGGCGACAAGGCGCGCGTATCTGATAGTCTGGTGCGCCGCCGGCGCCTCCAGCGGCGAGGAACGCCCGATGTCCGCCATTCGCATGCCAACGCCCGATCCCGCCATTCTCGCGCGCGCCGACGCGATCCGCGCCGCGCTCGCCGCCGCCTTGCCGGCCGAATGCGTCGTCACCGACGAGGCCGGCCGGCGCGCCTTCGAGACCGACGCGCTGACCGCCTATCGCCGCCTGCCGCTCGCGGTGCTTTTGCCGCGCTCGACAGAGGAGACGGCGCTGGCGCTCAAGCTCTGTCGCCAACACGGCGTCAATATCGTGCCGCGCGGCGCCGGCACGTCGCTCGCCGGCGGCGCCGTGCCGCAGGAGGACGCGGTCGTCGTCGGCCTCTCCAAGATGAACCGCATCCTGGAGGTCAATTACGCCGACCGCTACGCCCGCGTCGAGGCCGGCGTCACCAACCTCTCCATTTCCGAGGCGATGGCGGCGGACGGCTTTTTCTACGCGCCGGACCCCTCCTCGCAGCTTGCCTGCACCATCGGCGGCAATGTCGCCAACAATTCCGGCGGCGCGCATTGCCTCAAATACGGCGTCACCAGCAACCACCTGATGGGGGTGCGCCTCGTCACCTTCGAGGGCGAGGTGGTTGACATTGGCGGCCCCGCGCTCGACCCCGCCGGCCTCGATTTCCTCGGCCTGATCTGCGGCGCCGAGGGCCAGCTCGGCATCGTCACCGAGGTCTTCGTGCGCATCCTGCCGCTGGCCGAGGGCGCGCGCCCGGCGCTGTTCGGCTTCGATGACGCCGAGGACGCCAGCCGCTGCGTCGCCGCCATCATCGGCGCCGGAATCCTGCCCGTGGCGATGGAGTACATGGACAATCTCGCCATCGAGATCACGGAGAATTTCGCCCACGCCGGCTACCCCCTCGACGTCGAGGCCATGCTCATCATCGAATGCGAGGGCTCGACGCCGGAAATCGACGCCGAATTCGCCCGCATCCTGGAGATCGCCCACGCCCACGGCGTGCGCGTGGTGCGCGAATGCCAGAGCGCGATGGAGGCGGCGCAAATCTGGAAGGGTCGCAAATCCGCGTTCGGCGCGACGGGCCGCATCGCCGATTACATCTGCATGGACGGCACCGTGCCAACGGGGCGGTTGCCGGAAGCCTTGCGGCGGGTCGGCGAAATCTGCGCGGCGGCGGGCTTGCGCGTCGCCAATGTGTTCCACGCGGGCGACGGCAACATGCACCCGCTGATCCTCTACAACGTCAACGACCCCAAAGAGCAGGAAAAGGCCGAGCGCGCCGGCGAGGAGGTGCTGGCGATGTCGGTGGAGTTGGGCGGCTGCCTCACCGGCGAACACGGCGTCGGGTTGGAGAAGCGCGACCTGATGAGCAAGCAATATACGCCGCAGGAGTTGGCCCAGCAGAAGGCGGTGCGCGCGGTGTTCGATCCCGAGGGCCGTTTCAACCCGGCCAAAGTGTTCCCGCTTGAGGAGCGCGCCGCGTGACGCATACCCCTGCCGACGCGCGCGAAGCGGCCGAGATCGTACGCGCCGCCAACGCCCCCTTCGACATTGCTGGCGCCGGAACCCGCGCTTTCGGCCGCCCGCCCGAGGGCGTGCGGCTGTCGGGCGCCGGGCTCGGCGGAATCGTTTTCCATGAACCCGCCGAGATGACGCTGCGCGCCCGCGCCGGGACGCCGGTGCGCGAGGTCGAGGAAAAGCTCGCCGAAGCCGGGCAGATGCTGCCCTTCGAGCCGATGGACCCGCGCGTGCTGTTCGGAACGACGGGGGAGCCGACTGTCGGCGGCTTGGTGGCGAGCGCGCTCGCCGGCCCGCGCCGCCTTAGCGCCGGCGCGGTGCGCGACAATCTGCTGGGCGTCGAGATCGTCAACGGGCGCGGCGAAATCATCCGCGCCGGCGGGCGGGTGATGAAGAACGTCACCGGCCTCGATCTTGTGAAAATCACCTGCGGCGCGCTCGGAACGCTCGGCTTCATCACGGAGGCGACGTTCAAGCTGTTGCCGCGCCCGCGCGCGGAGGCCACCATCGTCATCCGCCGCCTGGACGACGCCCGCGCGGTCGAGGCGATGGCGATGGCGCTGGGCTCGCCGTTCGGCGTCAGCGGCGCGGCGACGATCCACGCCGGCATGGGCCGCGAATTCCCGCGCACGCTGCTGCGCGTCGAGGGTTTTAAGGATTCGGTCGCCTATCGCGCCGAGCGGCTCATCGCGCTGCTCGCCGATTTCGGCGCCAAGCACGCGCTCCTGGGCGAGGAATCCGAGCGCATGTGGCGCGCCATCCGCGACGGCGCGTTTCTCGCCGAGCCGCGCGAGCGCGCCATTTGGCGGGCGAGCCTGAAGCCCTCCGACGCGCCGGCGGCGCTGGCGGCGTTGGGGACGACCGCCCTGGCTTCGCTGATGGATCTCGGCGGCGGCCTTCTCTGGTTCGCCACCGATCCAACGCCGCAGGCGGCGGGGGAAGTGCGCGCCGCGCTGGCGCGAATTCCCGGCCACGCGGAGCTGATCCGCGCGGAGGCCGGCTTAAGGTCACGAGTCGATGTGTTCACGCCGCTGAATCCGGCGCTGGCGCGGCTGACGCGCGGCGTCAAACAGAGCCTCGACCCCAAGGGCCTGTTCAATCCCGGCCGCATGTACGCAGGCATCTGATGCAAACCCATTTTTCCGCCGAACAGCTCGCCGATCCCCACGTCGCGGGCCTGGAGAAGATCCTGCGCTCCTGCGTGCATTGCGGCTTCTGCACCGCCACCTGCCCGACTTATGTCGTCGGCCGCGACGAGCGCGATTCCCCGCGCGGCCGCATCTATCTCATCAAGGAATTGCTGGAGACCGGCCGCGCGCCGGACGCGCACGACGTCGAGCCGCTCGACCACTGCTTGTCATGTCTTTCCTGCGAGACGACCTGCCCCTCCGGCGTCACGTACCGCCGGCTCATCGATCACGCGCGCGTCGAGGTCGAGACGCGCTATGCGCGCGATCCCCTCGACCGGGCGCTGCGCAGCCTGCTGGTCTGGTTGCTGCCGCATCGCGGGCGCTTCCGGGCGGCGCTCGGCCTTGCCCGGCTCGGCCAGCCGTTGGCGCCCCTGCTCGCGCGCCTGCCGAAGATCGGGCCGCGTCTCGAAGCGATGCTGCGCCTCGCGCCCGCCCGCCTGCCCGCGCGCGACACCCGGCCGGGACCGTTCAAGGCGGCGGGGCCGAAGCGCGGCCGTGTCGCGTTGCTGACGGGCTGCGCGCAATCAGTGCTGGCGCCTGGGATCAACGCCGCCATGATTCGCGTGCTCAACCGCGCGGGAATCGAAGTCGTACTGCCGAAAGGCGAAGGCTGCTGCGGCTCACTCGCGCATCACCTGGGCCGCGAGGAAGTCGCGCTCGCCTCAGCGCGCGCCAATATCGACGCCTGGATGCGTGAAATCGAAGGCGAAGGGCTCGACGCCATCCTCGTCACCGCGTCGGGCTGCGGGGCGACCATCAAGGATTACGGCGCTATGCTCGCCGACGATCCCGCTTATGCGGGCAAAGCCGCGCGGGTGGCGGCGCTGGCGAAAGACCCGAGCGAATATCTGATCGGGCTCGATCTTGCCTTCCCCGCCCCCCGCCGCCTCCGCGCCGCCTATCATTCCGCCTGCTCGCTGCAACACGGGATGAAGATTGTCGATGCGCCAAAGAAGCTGCTCGCCGCCGCCGGCTTCACAGTGCTGACGCCCGCCGAGGCGCATCTGTGTTGCGGTTCCGCCGGCGTCTACAACATCCTGCAACCGAAGATCGCCGGCGAGTTGCGCGACCGCAAGGCGCGCAACCTGGAGCGGCTTCGTCCCGACGTCATCGCCGCCGGCAATATCGGCTGCCTGACGCAGATCGGCTCGGCCGCTGTCGCGCCTGTTTCGCATCTCGTGGAGTTGCTCGATTGGGCGCAAGGCGGCCCGGCGCCAGCGGGCGTGACGGAGAGGAGCGCGACAGTTCCGAGTTGATCTGCCTTGGCGGCGACCTCGCTCAAACAAACTTAGCCTGAGAGCGCCCTACTTTGCCTCCAATTGCGCCCTTGCCCCCTCCAGAGGGGCGCCTTCACTAAGCTGCTCCAGGATCGCGCGCGCGGTGCGCCGGTCGTGCTCCTGCATGATTTCGCCGGCGAGCCGCGCCTCGCGGGCGCGCAACGCCTGCATCAGCGCCTCATGTTCGCGCATCGCTTCGGCCCAGCGCGTCGGCGATTCCAGCGCCGCGTAGCGGGCGCGGCGCGCGCGGGCGATCAGCGTCGCGTGCAGGGCTTGCAAGGTTGCGTTGCCTGACGCGGCCACCAGCGCCAGATGAATCTCGTGATTGATCTTGAAATAGGCGCGCCGCTCGCCGGCCTCGAAATGGCGCACCATCCGCTCGTGCTTGCGTTGCAGCGCCTCCAGGATTTGCGCGTTCATACGCTCGGCCGCCAGTTCGCAGGCATGGCGCTCCAACCCGGCGACGACCTCGAACATCTCGCCGACACTCTCCAGCGGCAGCGCCGCCACGCGTGCGCCACGGCCAGGCAAGAGATCGACCAGCCCCTCGTTGGCGAGCAGCTTGATCGCCTCGCGGATCGGCGTGCGCGACACATGCAGCCTCTCGGCGAGCTTGGCCTCGTTGAGCCGCTCGCCGGCCGCCAGATCGCCCTCGACGATCATGTCGCGCAGACATGCGATGGCCGCTTCGTGCAGCGGCTTCGGCCGCGCGATGGCGACGGGGGCGCGTCGGTTGGGCGTCATCATCTCAGGTCCGCTCTATAGCCGCTTCCCAGCGCAGGCGCCTAGAAAGCCGGCATTTTGCATTTTGAATGCAAAACGACTACGTCTATGCACCCACCTATGTCAACAATTTCATATCGTTAGTCCGCGAACCGGGCTGGCACGGCGCTTGCGTCACCGAAGACGGGCGGCGCGCCGGCCGCCCGATCCGTCGGGCGCCGCAAGGCTTGCGGCGCCTCCGCGTCCGGAGGAATTGGACATGCGCAAAGCAATGCTGAAGACTCTCGCCCACTGCAAGACTTTCACCGCCGTCGCGCTGGCTGGCGCGCTCGCCACCGTCGGCGCGGCGGCAGCGGATCGCTTCACACCGGCGGCGCCAGAGCCGGGGACCGGCATCCCCGCAGCGACCATCAAATTCGGCATGCGCCCCTACGCCGATAACACCTTCTACGTCATCGGCATGAAGAAGGGCTGGTTCAAGGATGTCGGCATCGATTTCACGCCCGCGCCCTATGGCCTCAAGGCGAATGATTCCAATGTGACGACGCTGCTGCTCAACGGCCAACTCGACATTATTTCCGAATTTTGCCCGCTGATGCTGCCGACCTACAAAGACTCCACGAAGCTCAAGTGCATCGCCTTCACCGACAATTTCCTCGCCAACGCGATTCTCGCCAATCCCAAACTGAAGCTCAAGACATTCAAGGACTATATCGCCGAGGGCAAATCCTATGAGGAGGCGCTGAAGCTCACGCTCGCGCCCTTGAAAGGCAAGACCCTGGTCGGCGCGCCGGAACTGAGCGACCGCCCGTTCGAGGAATATCTCAACAAGACTTCGGGCGCGGGCTTCAAGCTCCAAGTGCTAGACGACTCCAAGTCCCTGGTGCTCGCTAAGGCGGGGCGCGAGGATTTCGTCAATCCCGAGGGCGCGCCGATCGTCTACACCCTGCGCCAAGCTGGCTGGACCAATCTCGTCGACATCGGCGACCTCATCAAACACGGACCCGGCGGTGTCGATTCGCCACTGGAGCCGCTGATCGGCGTCGTCGGCATCGGCGCCAATTCCGATTACGTCAACAAGAACCAGAACACCGTGCTGCGCTTCCTGTCCGTCGTCTGGCGCATCCTGTCGGCGACCAAGACCGATGCTTCGCTGTATGATCTCCAGGCGCCCTTCCTCAACTCGATGGCAGGCACCAGCCTCGACGGAAAGGGCGTCGCCGCTACTGTCGCGATCCTGCATCCGTTCTCCACCTTCGACGACGACAAACAATATTTCGAGGAACCGAAGAGCGCCACCTACTACGTCAACACCTACTCCGCGCTGATAAAAAACTACGAGCAGCACGGCATCCTGCCCGCCGGCAAGGTGACGCCCGACGATTTCGTCTGGGGCGGCCCGATTTGGAAGCAGATGCTCGACTACCGGACCAAGACCGACGCTCTCGTCAAGACGCTCGAAGGGGCGCCGCTTAGCCCCGACAAGAAGGCGCTGCTCGACAAAGCCAAGAACTTATACGCCGATTTCGATTATCTCGATTCCTACCGCCTGGCGCTCGCGGCGTCCAAATAATGACGCTGCGCGGCCTCGGCTTCGACCCGCTGCGGCCGCTTGGCGCGCTGCTGTTCCTCGGCCTCTGGCAGGCGGCCTCGGCGTCGATGGCGCCGATCATGCTGCCGAGCCCGTGGAGCGTGGTCAAGCGCGCCAGCGCCGACTTCTGGTCGGCGCCGTCGCTCGCCTATTATGGCGTCGAAGACCCGAGCTTGTTCGGCAATCTCGTCTACACCAGCGAGAACGTCGCGATCGCGGTGCTGGTTGGCGCCTCACTCGGCGCGCTGGTTGGGCTCGCCGCCTCGCGGGTCTGGTTGGTTCGCGCGCTCGTCAATCCCATAATGCTGACGGCGGGCACGGCGCCAATCATCATCGCCGCGCCGTTCCTGCTCATCTGGTTCGGCGTCGGCCGCGCCAGCGCGGTCAGCCTCGTCGCCTTCTATGTGGCGAC
Organism: Pseudomonadota bacterium; assembly: GCA_021777795.1. GTDB lineage: Bacteria > Pseudomonadota > Alphaproteobacteria > Rhizobiales > Beijerinckiaceae > Roseiarcus. Next base: position 14,803 of record JAJYDD010000018.1, read on the forward strand.
GATCCTCTACCTGTTCGCCGAGCGCGCGGCGCGCAACCTCGATCCCATCTACGAGCATTCCGCGCTGACGCTGGGCGCCGGCCCTCGCCGCTTGATCCGTGACATCCTCATACCGGCCACCGTCCCGGAACTCTTGGGCGGCTTTCGCATCGCGCTCGCCGGCGCCTGGGGGCTGGAGGCGGTCTCAGAGCTTTTGGGGGCCCAATCAGGCATCGGCAAGGTGCTCGAAGTCCTGGCTGGCGCGACTGACGCGCAAGGCATTCTCGCTTCGCTGATTCTACTCGGCGTCGTGGCGCTGGCCGCCGACGCCTGCGCCGCCGCCCTCATCGCGCGCTTCGCCGCCTGGAGCGCCGCCGGCGCGCAAAGGCTCTGAGAGGAGGACGCCACGTTGCGATCGACCCGCGCCGCCGCCAGGGAACGCGCCCGATGACCTCTCAACGCATGATCGAATTCGTCCATGTCCGGCGTGAATACAGGCGCGCCGACGGCGCCCATGTCACTGCTGTCGACGATGTCTCGTTGATCGTTCCCGAGGGCGAGTTCGTCTGTCTGATCGGTCCCTCCGGCTGCGGCAAGAGCACGCTGCTGCAACTTCTCGCCGGCCTCGACGCGCCCACTTCCGGCTCGATCGTGCTGAAGGCGAAGGAAATCGAAGGGCCGGGCCCCGAACGCGGCATGGTGTTCCAGCGCGACAGCGTGTTCCCCTGGATGCGGGTGATCGACAATGTCGAATATGGCCTCAAATGCCGCGGCGTGCGCGCGCCCGAGCGACGTCGGATCGCGCGCGATTATCTCGCCCGCGTCGGCCTTACGCATGTCGAGGGCGCCTGGCCGCGCGAGCTTTCCGGCGGCATGCTGAAACGCGTCGCCATCGCCGCCGTCTTCGCCAACGGAGGCGAAGTGCTGCTGCTCGACGAGCCCTTCGGCGCGCTCGATTATGTGACGCGCCGCCAACTTCACGACGTCCTGCTGGCGTTGTGGGATACGCCAGGCGCGACCCGCCGCACGGTGCTGTTCGTCACCCATGACGTCGACGAGGCGCTGACGCTCGCCGATCGCATCGTCGTCATGCACTCGGGCCGCATCGCTGACGACATTCCCATCGCCGCGATGCGCCCGCGCAACGACGACACACTCGCCACGCCCGAGATTATCGCCATAAAGCACAAGCTGCTCGCCCATCTCGGACTGCAAACAAAGGGAGCACACGCATGAGCGCGGCGGCCAAGGAGCGCCTGGTCTCTCTCGCGGTGTTCGCCGCGCTCGCGGGTCTCTGGCAGATCATGTCGCGTGTCTATGTCGTCGAGGCGCAGCCGGGCGAGCCGATGATTCCCGGCTGGCAGATATTGTTCACCCGCACCTTTCTCAGCCTCGCCGATTATTGGGGCGGCGGCTTCGGCGTCCCCACCGTCGCCGATGGCGCGGCGCGCACTTATCTGGCCGCGACGCTTTCGTTGCTTTCGCATCTGGCCTTCACGTTAGCGCGGCTTTGCGTGGCGCTGGCTCTCGGCGGGGGCGCCGGCTTCGCCTTGGGCCTCGCGGTCTCCTGGTCGCGCTTCACGCGCGCGCTTGTCGAATGGCCGGTGCATTTTCTGCGTGCGCTGCCCCTGCTGGCGATGGTCCCGCTGTTCCAACTCTGGTTCGGGGCGACGTTCCTGGGTCAATCGCTGTTCGCCGCTTACGGCATTGGAGTCATCGTATTCGCCGCGACCGTCAACGCGGTTCGCAACGTGCCTCAGATCTATATCGACAACGCACGCCTGTTCGGCGCCTCGCGCTTCGCGCTCTATCGCGACGTGATCTTGCCGGCGATCCTGCCCGCCATGCGTTCGGCCGCGCTGCTGTGTCTGGCCGCCGGTTGGAGCGCTGTGCTCGGCGCCGAATATCTCGGGGCGCAGACGGGGTTGGGATACGTCATCGTCTATGCGCAACAGTTCGCTTATCTCGATCGTATGTTCCTGGTGGCGCTGGTGTTGATTGTCTGCACCTCGGCGAGCTTCCGTCTCGCGCAAACTCTGTTCGCGCGCTGGCTCGTCTGGGCGCCGCCCTCGATGCGAGCCTGACCGTGACGGAGATCTTCGCCCTCACCGCGCGCGCCCTCATATCAGGCGCCCATTCGCCCCGCGACATCGCGCTTGCGCATCTGGCGCGCATCGAAGCCTATGAGCCGCGCGTTCGCGCCTTCGCCCATTTCGACGCCGCCGAAGCGCTCGCCGCCGCGCAACGTTGCGCCGGGCCGCTCGCGGGTCTGCCAGTCGCCGTGAAGGACATCATTGACACCGCCGACATGCCGACCGCATGGGGCGCGGCCCGCCTAGCCCGGCGGCAGCCGCAGCGCGATTCGACGCTGGTGGCGCGGTTGAAGGCGGCCGGCGCATTCGTGATCGGCAAGGCGGTCACCTCGCAATATGCATTGTTTGTTCCCGGGCCGACCGTCAATCCCCGCGATCTCGCGCGCACGCCGGGCGGCTCCTCAAGCGGATCGGCGGCGGCGGTCGCCGCCGGCTTCGCCCCGGTCGCGCTCGGCACGCAGACCAACGGCTCCATCGTGCGGCCCGCCTCCTACTGCGGAATCGTCGGCTTCAAACCCAGCTTTGGAATGCTGCCGCGCACGGGCGTGCTGCGACATTGCGCCCTCGTCGATCATCCCGGCGTATTCGCGCGCGATGTCCAGGACGCGGCGCTGCTGGTTGACGCGCTTGCCGGCGCCGACGGCGAGGACGCCGATTGTCGCGACGCGCACGGTTCTCTGCTCGCCGCCACGAGCGACACGAGGCCGCCGCGCCTGGCTTGGCTCACCGACCCCTACGCCGAGCGCGCCGAGCCAGCGACGCGCGACAGGCTCGCAGCCTTTGCCGAAAAGTTGGCGATTGAGCGCATCGAACTTGAGCCGGAATTCACCGAGGCCGACGCCATCATGCGCGTGCTGATGAGCGCGGGCTTTGCGCAATCGCTCGGGGCCGAGATCGATGCGGAGGGCGACGGGGCCGCCGATGTATTGCAGGCGACGCTGCGTTATGCGCGCACGCTCACGGCTACGGATTTCGTTGAAGCGCTGGTCAAGCGCGATCGGTTGCGCGCGCTCGCCCAGGCGCGCTTGGCGCCGTTCGACGCCGTGCTGACGTTCGCCGCGGCCGGCGAGGCGCCCTTGCGCGCCGAAGGCGCGGGCGATCCGATCTTCGCAACGCTTTGGTCGCTGATCGGCGCTCCCGCTTTCAGCCTGCCGCTGCTCGCTGGCCCGAACGGCTTGCCCATCGGCGTGCAGGCTGTCGCCGCGCCGGGCGCCGACGCCGGTCTGACGCTGGCGGCGCATTGGTTGTTTGAACGCTTCGCCTCTGTGAGCCTTTCCCCATGACTCGGTTGCTGGTTCTCAATCCAAACACGACCCAGGCCGTCACCGATCTGATGATGCGCTCGGCCGCCTCCGTCGCCGCGCCCGGCGTCGAGCTTTCCGCCGTCACCGCGCCGCGCGGCGTGCCCTATATATCCAACCGCTGCGAGGCGCTGATTGGCGGCGCGATCGCGCTGGAGATGCTTGCCGAGGTTGCGCCCGCTCCCGACGCGGCGATCCTCGCCGCCTTCGGCGATCCCGGGCTGTTCGCGCTTCGGGAGGCTTTCGACTTCCCCGTCATCGGCGTCTCGGAGGCCGCGATGCTCGCCGCCTGCATGCTCGGCGGCAAGTTCCTGATCGTCAGCTTCACTTCGGCTATGCTCGGTTGGTATCGCGATTGCGTGGCCGCGCACGGCCTGGAGGCGCGATGCGCCGGCGTCGTTGCGCTCGATCTGCCGTTCGGCGCGTTGGATATGGTGCAGGGGGCGCAGGGTGACCAGCTGATCGCCTTCGCCCGCGCCGAAGCGCAGGCGCGCGACGCGGCGTGCGTGATTTTCGGCGGCGCCCCGCTCGCAGGCCTCGCGGTGCGCGCGCGGGAGCGCCTCGGAAGACCGGTGATTGATCCCGTCGCGGCGGCGGTCAAACTCGCAGAGGCTCTGGCGGCGCTGCGGCCAATGAAGGCGACGGCCGGCAGCTTCGCGCGTCCGCCGGGGAAGAGCTCCATCGGCCTCTCCCCCGCGCTGGCCAACCATCTGAGGCGAGATCATGTCGAATGAGAGGGCGCGCGCGATCCTGGGCGGCCAAGTTTATGAGGTCGAGCGCTTCTTTGGCCAGCCAACGCCCGGCGTCGAGCCCGCGCAGATCAGCCAGGTCGCCGTCGATTCCAGCGGCTTCGTACATGTGCTGCGGCGCGGCGCGCCCCCGGTCGCCGTGTATACGCCCGACGGCGCCTTCGTTTACGCATACGGGATGGGCGAGATCTTCGACGCGCACGGCATAGCTGCCGATGCGAGCGGCCGCATTCTCGTCGCCGATCGCGACGCTCATCAGATTTTGATCTTCTCGCGCGAGGGCTCTTTACTCCAGGCCCTCGGCTTACGCCACGCGCCGCGCTGGCGCGAACCTTTCAATCAT
>JAJYDD010000019.1 GCA_021777795.1 Pseudomonadota bacterium
CGGCTCGCCCGCCAGTTCGGCGACCTCGCGACCCTGCGCGCGGCGATGGCGAACGGTGGCGGCGCGGCGCTGGAGGGGATCGACGGCATCGGGCCGGCGGTGGTGGAATCGGTGGTCGATTTCTTCGCCGAGCCGCACAATGCGCGCGAGCTGGAGCGACTGGCGGCCGAGGTGACCATCGAGCCGATGCCGCGCCAAGCCGAGGGCCACCCGCTCGCCGGCAAGACCATCGTGTTCACCGGCGGTATGGAGCGCATGACGCGCGACGAGGCCAAGGCGCTGGCCGAGCGGCTGGGGGCGAAGGTCTCGGGTTCGATCTCGGCCAAGACGAACATCGTCGTCGCCGGCCCCGGCGCGGGCTCGAAGCTCACCAAAGCGCGCGAACTCGGCGTCGAGACCATCGACGAGGAGGAATGGCTAAAGCGGGCGGCGGATTGAAGGCGCTATCGGATTTTAAATAGTCCGAGTACGTATTGTTAATACATTCAAATTTAATAACACACGAGAACGTGGGGGAGCCGATTCTGCTCCCACAGGCATGAAGCCGCACGTCCTCCCGCGCGCCGCCGTGCCGCATGTGTCTCAAATCCTCACGAGTTTCGTTCGCCGGTCCCCCTCGGAGCCTTCAGGATGTTTCGCCTTTCCAGATCGAACTCGCGCCATGATCGAATTCAAAACAGACGGAACTATCCTGTCCGCCAACGAGAACTTCTGTAGAACGATGGGATATGCGCTATCCGAGATTGCAGGCAAGCACCACAGCCTGTTCGTCGATCCCGACTATGCGCGCAGCGAGGATTATCAGGCTTTCTGGCGCAAGCTGGGAGGGGGCGCCTTTGACTCCGCGGAGTACAAGCGCCGACGCAAGGACGGCGCGCCGGTCTTCCTTCAAGCCAGCTAGAATCCGGTGCTCGGCGAAAACGGGCGCGTCGTATCCGTATTGAAAGTCGCCACCGATGTCACCGCCGCGAAGCTCAATTCGCTGGAGGCGGCCGCCAAAATGATGGCGGTTTCGAAGGCGCAGGGCGTCATCGAGTTCAAGCCGAGCGGGGAAATCCTCGACGCCAACGAAAACTTCTTGAAAGCTATGGGCTACCGACGCGAGGAAATCGTCGGCCAGCATCATCGCATTTTCGCCGATCCAGCCTTTGCCGCCTCCGACGCCTATCAGGAGTTCTGGCGCCGGCTCAACGCGGGCGAGGCGATCATCGACAACTTTCGCCGCATCGGCAAGGGCGGCAAGCCGGTGTTGCTGCAAGCCTCCTACAACCCCGTGCGCGATTTCGACGGCAAAGTTTACAAGGTTGTCAAATTCGCCGCTGACATCAGCGACCTCATCACCCTCGGCGACGGGCTCGCCCATCTGGCGAAAAACGACCTGAGCCAGCGCCTCGACCGGCCGTTCGCGCCTGCGTTCGACAAGCTGCGCGTCGACTTCAACGTCGCCGCCAACAATCTCTGCGCCGTGCTGCGCGGCATCGCCGATTCCGTCGATACGGTCAGCGCCAGCGCCGAGGAGATCGCCACCGCCTCGCACGACCTGTCGAGCCGCACCGAATCACAGGCCGCGAGCCTTGAGGAGACGGCCGCCGCGCTCGAACAGGTGACGACGACGGTGAAGAAAACGACGGAGAACGCCCGGCTCGCCAATCAAGTCGTTGGCGCGGCCAGGGGCGACGCCGAAAAGAGCGGCGCCATCGTCGGCCGCGCGGTCGAGGCGATGAGCCGCATCGAGCATTCCTCCAGCGAGATCGGCAACATCATCGGCGTCATCGACGAGATCGCGTTCCAGACCAACCTTTTGGCGCTCAACGCCGGCGTCGAGGCGGCGCGGGCGGGCGACGCAGGCCGGGGCTTTGCGGTCGTCGCCTCCGAGGTCAGGGCGCTGGCGCAGCGCTCGGCGGAAGCGGCCAAGCAGATCAAGACGTTGATCTCGACCTCCGGCGCAGACGTCCAGGCGGGCGTCGAGCTGGTGCGCCAGACCGGCGAGTCGCTCGGCCAGATCGTCGCCAAGGTAGCCGAGATCAACGCGCTGGCGCGCGACATCGCCGCCGGCGCCGAGGAGCAGACCGCCGCGCTCACCGAGGTCAACGCCGCTGTCAACCAAATGGATCAATCGACGCAGCAGAACGCGGCGATGGCCGAGGAGGCCAACGCCGCCGTCGAATCTATGAAGCAGCAGATCCAACGCCTCACCGGCGCGGTCGGCGAGTTCAAGCTCGCCGGCGAGGCCGCGCGCTGGGGCGAAGCGAGCCGGGCGGCGCCCGCGCGGCGTCGCGCCGCTTGAGCGGAAAGTGACTGGCCTTCGCGCGGCGTTCGCCCTATGCGAGGCGGCGGCGGCGGGCGCCGCGTGAGTGGAACGGGTGTTTCGGATTGACCCAGGGCGCGGCGGAATTCCTCGTCCGGTCCGCCGAGATAAGCGATCTCGACGCGATTTTCGCCTTGGAATGCGCATCCTTCGAGGGCGATCGGCTGTCCTGGCGGGCGCTGCGGCGCTTTCTGAAGGCTTCGCATCGGCCCTTGCTGGTGGCCCGCTCGGGCGGCCGCGTCATCGGCTATGTCGTCATTTCGCTGACGCCGCATGCGCGCTCGGCGCGGGTCTATTCGCTGGCGGTTGAAGCCTCGCAGGCGCGCCGCGGCGTCGGGCGTGAGCTGCTGCACGCCGCCGAGCGCTACGCGCGCGCCCACGGCCGCGACGCGCTGCGGCTGGAGGCGCGCTACGACAACGCCCCGGCGATCGCGCTTTACGAGCGGCTCGGCTATCGCAATTTCGGCCGCTATCCCGGCTATTACGCCGACGGCGCCGAGGCGCTGCGGTTCGAGAAGGCGCTCGCCGACAAGGGCCTGAGAAAATAGACGAGGGCCTGCGAAAATAAATGTTCGCGCGCCCGACGCCGGCTTGCCTTCATCCCGCGCCGCTCTCATCTTCCAGCGGCGGCGAATCACGCGCCGAGACTTTCGCTTTGGCTGAGGAGCCGGCGTCAAGCCATGCGCAGATCGTCGCAACGGGGCGCGCGCGCGAGTGAGCCGGCCGAAGGCGTGCGGCAATGACCGGATGGGTCGTACTCGTCGATCAGCCGCGCTGATTTTCCCAACGCCGAGACGCCGCACAAGGTCATCACGACCAGCGACTATCTGGCGCGGCCGAAACTGTTCTCCGGCCCCGGGCGGCCGAAGATCATCAACCTCTCGCGCTCCTACAATTATCAATCGAAGGGCTATTACGCCTCGCTGCTGGCGGAAGCGCGCGGGCACCGCATAATTCCGACGGTCGAGACCATGCTGGAGTTGAGCGAGCCCAAGCTCTATCAGCAATCGCTGCCCGATTTGCAGGAGGCGCTGACCTCGGCGGCGCGCAAGGCGCGGGCGCCGGCCGGGGCGCCTTTCGAACTGTTGTTCTGCTTCGGCCTTTCGCGCGATCCCCGATTCGAGGCGTTCGGACGGCTGCTGTTCGACTGGTACCGTTGCCCGGCGCTGGAAGTGTTCATCACGCCCGGCGAAACCTGGCGCATCGACCGCATTCGCGCCCGCCCGCTCGCCAAGCTCGGGGCCGAGGACGCCGCCTTCTTCCGCGAGGCGCTGCACCAGCACAGCCAGCGCGATTGGCGCTCCCCCCGCGCGCGGGCGCCAGCCAAATATTCGCTCGCGGTGCTCTACGACCCGCAAGAGGAATTGCCGCCTTCCTCGGTCGAAACGCTGCGCTATTTCCAGAAATTCGCCGAGCGGCATTCGGTCGAGGTCGATCTGCTGACGCGCAAGCAGCTTGCCGAGCTTGCCGAATATGACGGGCTGTTCATTCGCGCCACGACCTCGATAGACAATTACACCTATCGCTTCGCCCGCCGCGCGCTTCAGGAGGGCATGCCGGTCATCGACGATCCCGCCTCGATGATCCGCTGCACCAACAAGGTCTATCTGCACGAACTTATGCAGGCGCGCGGCGTGCCGAGCCCGCGCACGCTGATGCTGGCCGAGGACGAGGATTTGAAGCGCGCCGAGGCGGCGCTCGGCTATCCCATGGTGGTCAAGATCCCCGACGGCTCGTTTTCGCGCGGCGTCCACAAGGTCGAAAGTTTTGCGGCGCTGAAGGCGCTGACGGCCAAGCTGTTCGAGGACACCGATCTCCTGCTCGCGCAGGAATTCATGCCGACCGATTTCGATTGGCGCGTCGGCGTGCTCGACGGCGAGCCTTTGTTCGTGTGCCAATATCAGATGGCGCGCGGTCATTGGCAGATCATCAAGCACGGGCCGAACGGGGCCAAGGAGGGCGGCTTTCGCACGCTCGCGATTTCCGAAGCGCCGCCGCGCGTCGTCGAAACCGCGCTGACGGCCGCGCGCGCCATCGGGCGCGGGCTCTATGGCGTCGATCTCAAGCAGACTGGCGAGGCGGTCGCGGTCATCGAGGTCAACGACAACCCCAATCTCGAACACGGCGTCGAGGATCTCGTCGCCAAGGACGAACTGTGGCTCAGGCTGCTGCGCTGGTTCATCCAGCGCATCGACGCTTGAGCCTCACTTCGCAAGTTCCTCCGCGTTCTCGGCGCGCACGATGTCGCGCAACGTCACCAGCATGGTCTCGAAGCGCTGCAAGTCCGCCTCGGGGACGCGGCCGAAGGTCTTGCGGATGAGATCATGCTGGATGGCGATGGCGCGCAAAGCCGCCTCGCGGCCGGGCGCGGTCAGGTGGATTTCGTATTGCCGGCGATCGTTCGCCGTCGAGCGGCGCTCGACGAGGCCGGCCGATTCCAGCCGGTCGAGCAGTCCCGAGATATTGCCCTTGGTGACGTAAAGCCGCTTGGCGAGCGCCTGCTGGCTGACACCCTCCTCCTCGGTCAGGGTCGTCAGCACGTCGCATTGCGGCACCGAAAGGCCGATCTCGCGCAGGCGCTCCGACACTGCCGCGCCGAGCCGCGATTCCAGCCGAAGGAGGCGAAACCACACCCTGATCGCCACGTCGTCCGCGCGCACACCCTGCATCGAAGTCTCCGTCGAGCCCGCTTCTGCTTAGCGAGGCCGGCGTCATGCGGCAAATGAGGCGATTGCCAAGGGCGACGGCGTCGGGCATTTTGCGTCGCGATGTCGGGCCGCGCCGCGGCCAAGGGAGGATGCTTATGCTGGGCCTGATGCAGGATTGGCCGCTGCTGATCCACAAGATCATCGATTTCGCCGGCGTCCAGCACGGCGCGCAAGAGGTGGTCTCGCGGTCTGTCGAAGGCCCGATCCAGCGCGTGACCTACCGCGACCTGCGCGGCCGGGCGCTAAAGGTCGCCCAGCGCCTTTCGCGAGACGGGATCAAGCTCGGCGACCGCGTGGCGACGCTGGCCTGGAACACCGCGCGCCATCTGGAGGTCTGGTATGGAATCACCGGCGTCGGCGCGATCTACCACACCGTCAATCCCAGGTTGTTTCCCGAGCAGATCGCCTGGATCGTCAACCACGCCGCAGACCGCGTGCTGTTCACGGACCTCACCTTTCTGCCGATCCTGGAGGGTTTGGCCGACAAGTTGCCCAGCATCGAGCGCTTCATCGTGCTGACCGATTCCGCACATATGCCGGCCACCAGGCTGCGAAACGCCGTCGCCTATGAGGACTGGCTCGCTGAGGCCGACGGCGATTTCGCCTGGGCCGAATTCGACGAAAACACCGCCGCCGGGCTCTGTTACACTTCGGGCACCACCGGCAACCCCAAGGGCGTGCTCTATTCGCACCGCTCCAACGTGCTGCATTCGCTGATCTCGACGGGGTTGGATGCGCTGCCGCTGGCGCCGAGCACCTCCTGCATGCCGGTGGTGCCGCTGTTCCACGCCAATTCTTGGGGCCTCGCCTTCTCCTGCCCGATGAAGGGCGCGAAAATGGTGATGCCGGGCGCCAAGCTCGACGGCGCCTCGGTCTTCGAGCTTCTGGAGACCGAGAAGGTCGATTTCAGCGCCGCCGTGCCGACGGTGTGGCTGATGCTGCTCGCCTATTTGCAAAAGGAGCAAAAAACCCTCTCGACGCTGAAAGTCGTCGTCATCGGCGGCTCCGCCTGCCCGCCGGAAATGATCCGCGCCTTCGAGCAGGATTACGGCGTCGAGGTGCGCCACGCCTGGGGCATGACCGAGATGAGCCCGATCGGTTCGGTCGGCTACATCAAGCCGGCGGCGCGCGCCGAATCCTATGAGGACGTGCTGAAACTCAAGTCGAAGCAGGGCTTTGCGCCCTTCGGCGTCGAAATGAAGATCGTCGATGATTCCGACAAGGCGCTGCCTTGGGACGGCAAGACCTTCGGCCGGCTCAAAGTGGCGGGGCCGGCGGTGGCCAAGGCCTATTTCAAGGGCGAGGGCGGCGACATCCTCGACGCGAACGGCTTTTTCGACACCGGCGACGTCGCCACAATCGACGCCAACGGCTACATGCAGATCACCGACCGCGCCAAGGACGTCATCAAATCCGGCGGCGAGTGGATTTCCTCCATCGACATCGAGAACTTCGCCGTCGGCCACCCCGACGTCGCCGAGGCCGCCGTCATCGGCGTGCCGCACCACAAATGGGACGAGCGGCCGCTTCTGGTCATCGTGCCGAAAGAGGGCCGCAAGCCCACGCCCCAGGATCTTTTCGAGTTCCTGAAACCGAAGATCGCCAAATGGTGGATGCCCGACGATATGCAGATCGTCGCCGAGATCCCGCACACCGCCACCGGCAAGATCAACAAGCTGAAGCTGCGCGAGGCGTTCAAGGACTATAAGCTGCCGGCTGCGTGAGATTTGAGAACGCGCGCGGTCGGGAGCGGATTCAGCTTCGCCCCGCCGCGGCTCATCGTGCCGGACCTCCGAGGCGCCTGAAATGCGTACGTTGATTGACAACGACGTTTTGAAAATTTCGGTGGTGGAAACCTCGTCAGACCATCTGACGTTATGCTTCACCGGCATTGGTCATAGCTACGGCGCCATAGACGTGCAGAGCGAGGAGTTTTTCAAATCCTCAAATCACGCTACCTCCATGTTCATAACCGACAAACAAAGATCATGGGGAAACAACATAGATTTTGTGCAACTGCGTGATATTATATATTCCGTTGGCAAATATGAAACCATAAACGCCATCGGTAACAGCATGGGCGGTTTTTTAGCGATATTGATTTCTAGATTTGTAGATATAAAAAATGCAGTAGCGTTCGTTCCTCAATACTCCGTGCATAAAGATGTATTTCCCAATGAACATAGATGGGACAAGTACACCGACAATATCCAGAATTGGGTTCATAGGGATTTAGAAAGCGCGTTCAATGACAAGACGAATTATTACATTCTGGCCGGTGTAGGCGGTCCGGACGATCCGCATCTCGCATTGTTTCCCAATAGGCGCAATATCCATAAAATATATTTTCGAAATCGCGTCTTCCTACACAGCGTCTCGCAGAGGTTGAAGGACGAACAAATCCTTTACGACGTCATCCTCGACGGGTTCGCGGGAAAATCGGCGGCTGAAATCATCGCCGGGCGCTTGTACGACCCCAAATTTCAGGCCTTCACACCGGCGTGAGCGCCTAGCCAAGCGCGCCCACGACGGCGGTGAAGTCGGCGAGCCGCCGTCACAAGGGCGGCGGCGAACAGATCAGGACCGCGTCGTCGTTTTAACGGGGACGCTGGGAATGATGGCGTTGGAATAGGGGCAAATGGTGTGGGTCGTCTCGACGAGTTGTTTGGCCTCGGCCTCGGCCATGCCGGGCAGATAGACGTCGAGCGCGGCGGTGATGCCGAAGCCGCCTTCCGAACGCGGACCGATGCCGATGTCGGCCGTCACCGTCGTCCCGTCGGGCACCTTGGTCTTGAGCTGCTGCGCGGCGACGCGCATGGCGCCGAGGTAGCAGGCGGAATAGCCGAGCGCGAACAGCTTTTCCGGGTTCGCGCCGTCGCCGCCGGGACCGCCGAGTTCCTTCGGCACGACGAGTTGCAGGGCGAGGGTGCCGTCGGTCAGCGAGGTTTTGCCGTCGCGACCGCCGCCGGTCGCGGTGGCGGAGGTATGGTATTTTGCATCGACAGGCATGGGGACTCCTTGGGTTGGGGCGCGGTGTTGGGGCGCGAGGCGCCCCGCGCCAAACTGGCGCGCGGCGTCTCGGTTTTCAAATCATAATATCGTGTACGATATTATCTCTCGCGATATACATGCGCCCGAGCGCGCGTGCAAGCTTGCGATTAAATCGCGCGCGACTAAAATAGACGCATGACCGCCCAGACTCCCTTTGATAACCGAGCGCCGATCCCCAATCTCGACGATTTCCTCTGTTTCGCCGTGCATGCGACCGGCTTCGCCTTCAACCGAATCTACCGCAAACCGCTGGCCAAGCTCGGCCTCACCTATCCGCAGTTCCTGGTGATGGCGGCCTTGTGGGGCGCGGACGGCGTTTCCGTCGGCGCGCTGGGCGACAAACTCGCGCTCGACACCAGCACGCTGACGCCGTTGCTAAAGCGGCTCGAAGGCATGGGGCTGGTCGAGCGCCGGCGGGCGCAAGAAGACGAGCGGAGGGTCATTGTCAGCCTCACCGGGAAGGGATCGGCGATGCGCGCCGAAGTCGGCGGGATCATGCGGTGCGTTTTCGACGCCGCCGACCTCTCGCCCGAGGCCTTCGTCAAGCTGACGCGCGACATTCAGGCGCTGCGGCGCAACCTAGAGCGCGCGGCGGAGGCCTAAGCAGACTTTCGTTGGAAGGCCAACGAAAGTCTGCTTAGAGTCTTTTGTTTTTGCAGGATTTTTGCCCAAAAACCGGAGGCCACTTTTTGGAAATCCTGCTTAGATCGCCCGCGCGTGGCGCGGCGTTTCGCTGCTTTCGGCGAGATAGACGTCGAACAAAGCCGCGACCGAACGCAGGAACGGCCGGCCCGGCTCGCTCACCGCGACGCAGCGGCCGTCGAACTGCGCAAGCCCGTCCTCGGCGAAGCGGGCGAGACCCTGGGCGTTGGCGATGAGCGGCGCGGGATCGGCGCCATACGCTGCGGCGGTACCGACGAGATCGACCTGAAGCGCGCACATGAGTTGCTCGATGACGTCGCGGCGCAGCCGGTCCTCGGCGGTCAGCGCGATCCCGCGCACGCTCGCCAGTCCGCCCGCGTCGATGAGCGCGCCATAGCCGGCCGCGGTCGGCGCGTTCTGCACATAGCCCTGCGGCAATTGGCTGATCGCGCTGGCGCCGAAGCCGACGAGAACCGGCGCGTCGTCGGTCGTATAGCCCTGGAAACCGCGCCGCAGCCGCCCGCAGGCCGCCGCTTGCGCCATCGCGTCGCCGCGCTTGGCGTAATGGTCGAGGCCGATGGCGACATAGCCGCCCTCCTCGGTCAGCACGCGGTGGATCGCTTGTTGTTGCTCGAAACGCTCCACGGCGCCGGGCAGGCTCGCTTCCGGAATGACGGCCTGATGCTTCTTCATCCACGGCACATGCGCATAACCGAACACGGCGACGCGATCGGCGCCAAGATCGAGGGCGCGGCGCGCCGTGCGCTCCACGCTCTCCCGCGTCTGCAACGGCAGGCCGTAGATGAGGTCGAGATTGAGCGAATGGACGCCGAGCGCGCGGGCGAGGTCGGCGCAAGTCTGCGTCTGCGCGTAGGACTGGCTGCGGCCGATCGCCTGCTGCACCGCCGGCTCCAGATCCTGCACGCCCAGGCTTATGCGGGTGACGCCCATTTCGCGGAGCGCGGCCAGCCTGTCGGACGCCAGCGAGGTCGGGTCGATCTCGATGGCGACCTCGGCGTCCGGCGCGACGTCGAACAGGGCGCGCAGGCGCCCCATGACGGCGACCAGCGCATCGGCCGGCAGCGTCGTCGGCGTGCCGCCGCCCCAGTGGATGTGACGCACCCGCGCGCGCCGGCCGATCGCCGAGGCGACGCGCTTCATCTCCGCGATCAGTCGCCGTGCATAGGCGCGATGCGAACTCTCCAGCCGAACGACGCCGGTGTTGCAGCCGCAATAGAAGCAAAGTCGGTCGCAGAACGGCACGTGCAGATAGAGCGACAGGGCCGCCGCTTCGGGCAATGCCGCTAGCCAGCGGGCGTAGACGCTTGGCCCCACATCGCCGGTAAAATGCGGCGCCGTGGGATAGCTGGTGTAGCGCGGGGCGCGGCCGTCGTAGCGCGCGACAAGGTCTGTGGGGCTCATCGGCGCCATGTTGGCGAGCGCCGGCCGGACCGGCCTTGACGGAAATCAAGCCTTGGCCAATGTGACGAGAGGCCTTTCCTCGACAAACCGCCTTCGCAACGGCAAAATAGGCGATGACATGTCGCAAGGAGTAAGACATGCCGCAGGGAGCCAATGGTGTTCGCGCTCGAAAACCTCGCCGAGATCATCGCCCGCCGCGCTGGCGCCGACGCGGAGAACTCCTATACGCGCTCGCTGCTCGACAAGGGCGTGGCGCGCTGCGCCAAGAAATTCGGCGAGGAGGCGACCGAGGCGGTCATCGCGGCGGTGGCCGAGGACGACGCGGCGGTGATCGCCGAGGCGGCCGATGTGCTCTATCACCTTCTCGTCCTGTTACAGGCGCGAAAGACGCCGCTCGCCTCGGTGATGGCCGAGCTTGAGCGGCGCACCGCCCAGAGCGGCATTGCGGAAAAAGCTTCGAGGCCCAAATGAACGCCCTGCCGCCTAATCTCGCCGCCGCCTCGCCGTTCCGCCATTTCACCCGCGACGAATGGGCGCAATTGCGCGCCGACACGCCGCTGACGCTCAACATCGAAGACCTGCGCAAGCTGCAATCCAACCACGATCCGATCTCGATCGACGAGGTGATCGCCATCTATCTGCCGCTGTCGCGGCTGCTGGCGCTCTATGTCGCGGCGACGCAGGGCCTGTTCAAGGCGACGCAGCGCTTCCTAGGCGCCGACGACGGCAAGGTGCCTTACATCATCGGCGTCGCCGGTTCGGTGGCGGTCGGCAAGTCGACCACCGCGCGCGTGTTGCAGGCGATGCTGTCGCGCTGGCCCAATACGCCCAAGGTGCAACTCGTCACCACCGACGGCTTCCTGCACAACAACTCTAAGCTGGTCGCCGACGGCCTGATGGAGCGCAAGGGCTTTCCCGAGAGCTACGACGGCATGGCGATCATCAATTTCCTCGCCGCGGTGAAGGCGGGCGAGCGGAATGTGCGCGCCCCCATCTACAGCCATCTCGTCTATGATGTGGTGCCGGGTGAATCCGTCATCGTCGACCGGCCCGACATCCTCATCGTCGAGGGCCTCAACGTCTTGATGCCGAACCGGCTGACGCGCGAGGGCAGCGAAGTCCCGTTCGTCTCCGACTTCTTCGATTTCGCGGTGTTCCTCGACGCAAGCGAGGAGCTTTTGGAAAAATGGTATGTCGAGCGCTTCATGCGGCTGCGCGAGACTTCGTTCCGCGACCCGCGCTCGTTCTTCAAGAAATTCGCCGATCTCGACGACGCGGCGGCGGAGGCGACGGCGCGCGGCATCTGGCGGCGCATCAATCTCGTGAATTTGCGCGAGAACATCCTGCCGACGCGCCCGCGCGCCAGCCTGCGCCTCATCAAGGGGGCGAGCCATCGCATTGAGCAGGTCGCGTTGCGCAAGCTGTGAGATCGCCGATGCGGTGGCTTTGGCTGGCGCTGTTGGCGCTCGCGTCGCCGGCCTGGGCCGCCGATTGCGGCGGCATCGATCTCTCCGCCGATCCCGCGATCAAGCCGGACTGGAAGGCCTACGCCGATACGCTGGTCAACGGCGAGGGGCTTCTGTGGCGCATCGACAAGCCCGGGCTCGCCCCGTCCTATCTCTACGGGACGATGCATTCGACCCAAGACGGGCCAATGCGGCTGGCCCGCAAGGCCGCCCCTTATGCCGAAACGGCGCGCGCCATCGCCACCGAACTCGGCGATCTCGACGCATCCAAAAAGATCGAGATCGGCGCGGCGATGCTGCGCGAGGCGATGGCGCCGGACGCTGACACCTTCGCCGGCCTCATAGAGGGCGAGGACGCGAGCCGCGTCGAGGCGATGCTGGCGGCCAAGGGCACGCCGGCCATGATGGCGCATCACCTCAAACTGTGGATGCTGACGGTCGCGGCCTCCTTGCCGAAATGCGAGATCGAGGGCGAAGCCGCGAACCTGCCGGAGGTCGACCAATCCTTCGCCGACATCGGCAAGGCGCGTCACATCCCGGTCATCGGGCTGGAGACGATCGACCAGCAGATGCAGGTCATCGCCGCGATCCCGCCGGACTTGGCGGCCCAACAGTTGAAATCGATGGCGCGCGGCGGGGGGCTGGCCGACGGCGGCTATGCGACGCTGCTGTCGCTCTACGACCAGGAGAAGCCAGCGGCGGCGCTGGCGGTGCTCGACGCCGCGCCGGGGGTCAGCCCGCAGGAGCGCGCGGCGTCGGATGACCTGACCCGCCGCTTGCTCGCCGACCGCAACGACGTGATGGCCGCGCACGCCGCGCCGCTGCTGGCCAAGGGCGGCGTGTTTATCGCGGTCGGAGCGCTGCACCTTTCCGGCAAGCGCGGGCTGATCGAGCTGCTGCGGGCGAGGGGGTTTGGAGTCAGCAAGGTTTGGTGACGGGAACAGGACGGGGGGCGGCGCTTCAAGCTGGATCTGCGGGGTCGCTGAGAGTACGGTCAAACCAGGAATGCGGCGCGATGGGATTGATTCGCTTGGACATGAATTCCTAGTGGCGGGCGCTTTTCTAGATGTCCGTGTTTCTTGCCTCATCGGGAAGGTCCGCTTCTGCGCAGACTTGGGGACTGAGATCCGCTTGCCGTTGTTGTCGTAACGATGCCAGCCCCGGGCGATCACGGCCAAGGCGCGCGGCAAGCGGATCGAGTTTCACGCCAACAACATTCTGGGCCAATCGGCCTAGTGGGCCATGCCTACCCCCGTTGCTGGCCGTAATGCGGCAGGAAAATCGTTTCGAGCCAACGTGTGTCGATCGCGTTGGCGAGGAAATCAGGATGCGCGGCCACCGCGCGCGGCAGGTTGGCGTTGATTGAAACGCCCTCGAATTCGAAGCTGTCGAGCGCGCTTGCGCGTGCCGGAACTCATCGAACTGTTCTCGACCAGGACGCTGAGCGCGCTGCATCTGCATTTCCTGATGAGCCCCGCGCAATTGGGCTGGCTGCTCGACTTCCAGCGCGACCTGCTGCAGCCTGGCCTCTCCGACGCGCAAAGAGCGACCTAAGCGGACTTTCGTTGGAGAGCCAACGAAAGTCCGCTTAGAGTCCTATGTTTTTGCAGGATTTTTGCCCAAAAACCGGGGGCCCCTTTTGGGAAATCCTGCTTAGGCCTGCGGCGCTCCGAGCGACAGGGCGCGCTGGCCCCCGTCGCCGCGCTGATATATTCGAGGGGTCTCTGCCGCGCCGCAGCATGGCCGGGGCGCGGCTCATGAGCGCCTGAAATGGAGAATCTCGCATGAATCCGGGATGCACGCTGATCGCGGTTCTCAAGGGCAAACCCGAAAAGCACGACGAACTGCTCGCTATCTTGCGCGGTTTCGTCAAGCCGACGCGCGCCGAGGCGGGCTGCGCCGAATATCATCTCCATATCAGCGACACGGATCCCAACATGTTCTACTTCTATGAGAACTGGCGCAGCCGCAAGGATCTCGACGAGCATCTGGAGACGCCCGACCTGAAGTCCTTCTTCGCGCGTCGCATGGATTTGCTGGAAAAGGAGATCGAGATGCATTCCATGACGATGGACAGCGCCTACGATAGATAGCGCATCGGCCTGACCGTCGCCGGCCTAAGCGCAATACGGTTCAGTTAGCGATCTGAATGCATTGAGCAATGTCTGTTGGAGGGGGAGGCCGGTCGGTTTTCCGCCTGACGGGGTAGTTGCTCATTTTTCGTTTGAGGCCGCGCTTGTTGCGACGACGGTCGCGTGGCGGCAGGCGTTCCTGGAGGACTTCCTCGAGGATGGCTTTATGCAGCGCAGTTCTCTTGCGAGGGGGGAACGCAGCCGAACGCGGCGATTTTCCTGCGCACAACCCGAACGGCGTGGATGAACGATAGTCGGTCGGGATCCTCGTCGGCTTTCAGCGCGGCCTCATGCATGAGGCCGCGAATGGCGAAATGGGCCAGCAAGAGGCCGTAGATTTCCTGACGCACGAGGTCTGGCGTCTTGCTGCGCAAGACGATCTTGGAACCGCGCAGGTGGGTCTTGATCTCGCCCAGAACCGTCTCGATCTCCCAGCGCTCGTGGTTGAGCGCCGCCAATTCGGTCGCGCTGGCTTCGGCCGGATCCAGGATAGTGGTGACCAACCGGTGCATCGGCTCGGCATCGGCCACGCCGTAGAGGCGATAGTCGATGACCCGCACCCTTATGCCGTCCGATTGCCGTTTGCGCTTGTCGCCGGGATAGATGCGGCTGAGATACGAACCATCCGCCAGGCAGAGCATCTGCGCGCCGAGCGCCGGGATCACTTGGCGGGCCAAGGTCAGTTCGCCGACATTGCACCCGGCGATCTTGGCGGCGAACAACACATGGGCGCCGCTCTCCACCAAGCCGACCATACGCACCTGCGGGAAGGCGCTCTCTCCATGGCTGTTTCCTGGCCGGCCGAACGCGGCCTCCAGCGCAGGATCGTCGGCGACGTCAAACGTGCTGCCATCCAGGCTCACCAACCGTCGCCCTTTGAACCAGGCGCCCCTCGTGTGAGCCCCGGAGATCGGCTTCACCGCCGCCTCGTAGAGCCGCTCCATCGCCTGCGACCCAAGCCGCGAGCGCGCTTGCGAGATGCCTGACTTCGTCGCGATTCTCACTGCCCCAGCGCCGTCGCTCAGCCAATGGACGCCTTCCAAAAGACAACGCAGCACCTCGCGACACGAGGCGTTCATGAACAGCGCCATGGCGATCACGTAGTAAACAACCAAATGCGCGGGCGGTTCGCGTTCGCGCTGACTCGTCTTGCCCGTCTGCGCCAGAACCTGACGGACCTGGGAACGCGGAAATGCTCGCGCAATGAACCCAACCGTCACGAAATCCGCGATCCGACCGCCCGCTCCAACTCTCCCCGCCCCAGCCATGAATCCCGCTCCCGAATCGGCAGCATCGACTAATGTCTCGGTTCATAAATCGTTAACCTAATGGCTACCTGAACCGTATTGCGGCTAATCCGCCTTCATGTCCAAGATAGAGGCCACAAGATCGAATTTCTCACCCTCGGGCGCGCTCAGGCGCAGCAAGCTCCAGCGCAACCACACGGTATGGTCCGCGCTCGCGGCTTCCCCGGCGCTCGCCACCAAGCGGGGAAAGCCGCTTGAGGTTGAATAATTGCGGCCCGCTAGCCGGATTTCTGCCGCAATCGCGGCGCCGCGATCGAGCGACTCGCTGCGGTGCGCGTCCATCACTTCGAAATGGCTGAAGCCGACCGCGCCAAGGTCGTAGACCGCATGCACGCGCCAATCCGTGCCCTTGCTGCCAGGCTTGCTGACGCGCGTCCCGTCCGAAATCCTAAGAACGTGATCAGGCCGGCGAAAATCCGCGCCCGGAACCTTGCTTTTCAACTTCGCCGACGCGACCGCCGCCGGAAACTCGTAGGAATCATGCAGGCGATCGTCGAGCGAACGTCGGTAAAATCCGCTACGCCAGCCAGATGAGCCCACGCCACCGCGTCCCGCAACGACAAGCCGCCCGGACCGCGCGCCTAAGCCAACCGCAACAGCGCCTCAGCATCGGGAACGCCTCGCCGTAGCAGAAGCGCCTTCGCCTCGGCCGCAAGCGCGCCGAGGTCGACTTTGCCGACCATCCGCCCGACGAGAGAGCGCCAATTCTCAACCAGAGGAGACGCCGATCCGCGCATCTACGCTATGAATCACATCACGATTCCGTCTGTCTAGCAGCCTTATCCTCGCGCCTGCCCCCGCTCTCCCGCCCACACCCAGGCCATGAAATCGCGCACGAAGGCGGGCATGGCGGGCGTGAAATCGGCCTCGTCGCGCACGACGTGGATGGCGCAGAATTCCGGCCGCACCTCGCCGGCAAGCCGCGCCGCGATCTCAGCCCGCGCCTCTTGCGCCGGAACCCTGAGCCGCATCGGCTTCATGCAGGCGACGCGGCCGGGCGCGCGCACGATAATCCAGCCGGGCGCGATCTCGGCCTCGGCGGCGGTCAGCCCCGTTTCCTCGAACAATTCGCGCCGGGCGCTCGCTTCGAGATCGACGATGTCGCCGAACACGTCCTGACGGTCGGGCGTGCCGGCGGGGAAATAGACGGCGCCGGCGCTGGCGGTGTGGGGGCCCATTTCGCCAAGCAGGAAGGCGCCGTCGGCGCCGCGCAAAGCCGCCATCGCAAAGCCATTGCAGGCGCTGGCGGGGGGAAAACCGCCTTCGCGCCAGGCCAGAAAGGCGGCGAAATCGGTCTCGACGAACGCGCCTCGCAACACCCCGTCCTCCACGGCGTGGCGACCAAGCATCAGCACGCGGCCGTTGAATAGGCTCGGCTGCTCGGCTTGCCGGCGCGCCCAATGGGCGGCGATTTCGTCGGCGTGGCGCTCAGCGTAATCGAAGGCGCCGGCCGCCAAGCGGAAATCGAGGGCGGCGACGGCTTCGATCACAGCAGCTTGCCCTCGGAAACGATGACGGCGGCGCCGCCAATCGTCGCGCTGGCGAGCGCCCCGGCCTCGATTTCGAGGCCGAGCGAGATGAGGCTCGGCCGGTCCATCTCAAAACCTTGCTCGATGACCAGCATATGTTCGCCGTCGCCGGGATTGTCGAAAGCGGCGACGACGGCGGCGAAGCTGGCGGCGGCGCTGCCGGTGGCGGGGTCTTCGGCGATGCCCCAGCCGCCGGCGAACATGCGGGCGTGATAGCTCGCCTGCGCGCCGACCGTCTGCGGGCAATAGAGATAGACCGAGGGGCCGCCGTCGGCGCCCCAGGCTGTTTTCAGCGGGTCGGCGCGGCGCATGGCGTCGAGCGAAGCCACGGGCACGAAAATATGTGGCGGCCCGACGCCATAGACGCTGGGGACATGGGCGCCAAAGCCGATGTCGGCGGCCTCCAACCCGAGACCTTGCGCGAGTGCGGCGGCGGACGGCGGCGCGCCGGCGGGCGCCGGCAGGCGCGGCAGGGTGAAATAGGCGGCCATCGCCTCGCCGCGCCGGTGGCGGGCGACGCAAACGACTTCGCCGATTTTCTCCTCCAGCACGACGCGCAGATCCTGTGTGGCCAGGAGATCGGGCGCGCGTAGATGCGCCAGCAACACCGCCGTCCCCACCGTCGGATGGCCGGCGAACGGCAATTCGCGGCTAGGGGTGAAGATGCGCAGCGTGGCGGTGTTGATCGGGTTCCTCGGCTCGGTGACGAACACCGTCTCCGACAGATTGAACTCGCGCGCGATGGCCTGCATCGCCGCATCGTCGAGGCCCTCGGCGTCGAGCACGACGGCGAGCGGGTTGCCGGCAAGCGCACGGCTGGCGAAGACGTCAAGCGTGTAGAAGCGGCGCGGCATGGCTCACAATCTCTCGGGCGCGAAGCGGCGCGATGGGTCCGCCAGCGCGGCTTGCGCCACGATCAGCGCCAATTCGCGCGCGCCCGCCGCCGCCGTGGCGGCGACGACCGCGTAGACGCGCGCGGCGGCGCTGGCAAGGGCGCGCGCGGCGTCGCGGTCCGCCATCCATTCGTGCAGGAACAGAGCCGAGAACAGATCGCCGGCGCCGTTGACGGCGATCGGCAGTTTCGGCGTGCGCACCCGCCAGGCGCCTTCGGGCGCGGCGACGATGAGGTCGAGCGCGTCGTCGGGCGTATCCTCCAGACGCAGCGAGGTCGCGTAGGCGACCCTTGGCCCGCGTGCGCGAAGGGCGTCGAGGGCCGCAACAGCCTCAGCGCGCGTAGCGACGGGGAGGCCGGTGAGCCAGGCCAACTCGAAGGCGTTGGGGCTGACGAGAGTAGCCCTGGGCAGCGCACGGTCGCGGAAAAATTCCGGCACGCCGGCGCGCACATAGACGCGCCCGGCGTCGCCAATCACGGGATCGCAGGCGTAGACGGCGCCAGGGTTGCGCTGGCGAACGAGGGCGAAAGCGCCCAGCGCGGCCTCGCCGGTCTCGGCCTGGCCGAGATAGCCGGTGAGCAGGCCGTCGCAATTCGCGAGCGCGCCGATGGCGTCGAGGCCGGCGACGCAATCGCCGATCCAGGCCGGCGGGAACGCCTCGCCGCGCCAGCCGGGATAGCCGGCGTGGCTGGAGAACTGGACGGTGTGCACCGGCAAAACCTCGCGGCCGAGACGCTGCAAGGCGAAGACCACGGCGGAATTGCCGACATGGCCATAGACCACGTGGCTCTGGATCGAGAGGATAGCGCCCATGAAGGGCGACAGGAGCCGATTCGCCGGCTCCCGTCAAAGCCTCAAAACCGGAAGCGCAGACCCGCCGTCGGCGCCAGATCCTCGCCGTGCAGATAGCCGGCCGAAAGGCCGTTATAGACTTCGTTGAAAAACACGCCTGCATAGACATCGAATTTCTTGGCGAACTGCCAGTCGATATCCCAGGAATAGCCGTCCAGCGTACCGGAGCAGGTCGCCGCCGAGCTGTTCGCGCAAGATTTTACGCCATAGCTGTTCTGATAGTAATGGTAATAGGCGATGCCGGTGTTGACGGTCGGCGATATATTGTAGCGGCCGCCGATCCACATGGATTGCAGATAGCGCGTATTGGGAAAGGCCGTGTTGTTGACGACCGCCGCCGCGACCGTATAGCCGCCGATGTCAGTGAAGCTGCCGAGCTGCGGGCTCGACGGGTTGCGGCTGGCGATCAACTCCCAGCCGCCCGAGACCACGAACTGGTCTTTCGTCCATTTGGCCAGCAGCATGACGCCGTCGTCGTCGGAGATCGTCGCCGCCAATGTGCCAGGAAATAGCGCGTTCTGCGCCGCCGTGAGCGGGCCGCTGGCGACCGCGCCCTTGTCGTAGCCGTAGATCGCGTCGGTTGAGAGCCGGCCGTAACCGCCTAAGTCGAAATCGGCGCCAAGTTGGCCTTCGAACTCGGCTTGCGCGCCGTTGTTCAGGTCATAACCTCCGATCTGCGCGACCGCGCCGATGCGATAATTGCCGATCTGGTTGCGGTACTTGACGCTGGTGGTCATGCGCGCGTCTTCGGTGTTGCCGACGCCCGCCGTCTGGCCCGACCAGCCGATGACCGAATAGGCGAACGAGGCGCCCATGGGATCGTAGGCGATGACGCCGTCTAGGGTCAGCGAATTCTGGCGTCCGAAAGTCAGCGCGCCATAG
>JAJYDD010000428.1 GCA_021777795.1 Pseudomonadota bacterium
CGGTTACGAGGTGCGCACCACGGGCACCGTCGCCGGCCTCTGGCGCTCCGTCGCCAGCGGCGAGGGCGATCTCGTCATCACCGACGTTGTCATGCCCGACGACAACGCGTTTGAACTGCTGCCGCGCATCAAGCGGATGCGGCCGGAACTGCCGATCATCGTGATGAGCGCGCAGAACACGTTCATGACGGCGATCAAAGCCTCCGAGCGCGGCGCCTATGAATATCTGCCGAAGCCCTTCGACCTGAAGGAGCTTGTCGCCATTGTCGGCCGGGCGCTCGCGGCGCCGAAGGCGCGGCGCGACAGCGAGCCAGACCTGGACGCCAGCGAGAACATGCCGCTGGTCGGCCGCTCGCCGGCGATGCAGGACATCTTCCGCTCGCTCGCGCGGTTGATGCAGACCGACCTGACGGTGATGATCTCCGGCGAATCCGGCACCGGCAAGGAACTGGTGGCGCGCGCGCTGCACGATTACGGCAAGCGCAAGAGCGGCCCATTCGTCGCCATCAACATGGCCGCCATCCCGCGCGACCTCATCGAGAGCGAGCTGTTCGGCCACGAGAAGGGCGCCTTCACGGGCGCCAACGCCCGCTCGGTAGGCCGCTTCGAGCAGGCCGAGGGCGGCACGCTGTTCCTCGACGAGATCGGAGACATGCCGATGGAGGCGCAGACGCGGCTGCTGCGCGTGCTGCAACAGGGCGAATACACCACCGTCGGCGGCCGCACGCCGATCAAGACCAATGTTCGCATCGTCGCCGCCACCAACAAGGATCTGCGCAACGCCATCGCGCTCGGCCAGTTCCGCGAGGATCTCTATTTCCGTCTCAACGTCGTGCCACTGCGCTTGCCGCCGCTGCGCGAGCGCAGCGAGGACATCCCCGATCTCGTGCGCCACTTCTTCCAGCGCAACGTCGCCGAGGGGCTGGCGCCGAAATCGCTGGAGACGGCGGCGCTCGACCGGCTCAAGCGCTACCCCTGGCCCGGCAACATCCGCGAATTGGAGAACCTGACGCGGCGACTGGCCGCGCTCTATCCGCAGGAAGTCATCACCGAGCAGATCATTGAGGCCGAGTTGGGCCTCGTCGCGCCGTTGGCCTCGTTCAGTGGTTCGCTGGCGCTCGACGCCGGCGACGCGCCCCGCCTCGTTGTCTCGCACGACCGCGGCGCCGGCAACGAGCAGTTCGCCGCCGGTCTCGACCGGCATGTAGCGGAATTGTTCAAATCGTTCGGCGAGCAACTGCCGCCGGTCGGGCTCTATCACCGCGTGCTGCGCGATCTCGAAGCGCCGCTGATCGCCGCCACGCTCGCCGCCACGCGCGGCAACCAGATCCGCGCCGCCGAAATCCTCGGTCTCAACCGCAATACATTGCGCAAGAAGATCAAGGATCTCGACTTAAAGCCGATGCGCGGCCTGCGCTGAAACAATCCCCGAAACAGTAGAAGCGCTTTGTCTCCACCGACCGCGGGGGCGCTTCTTCGCAGGTTGCCAAGTCGTCGGCGAAAACCAGCGGCCTGACATTTGCTCTTTACCCCGCTTGCGGGAAGCGCTTGTGGGCAGGGCAGGGCCGGGTCGCTTGACCTGATTAATCCTGACTGACGAACGTCAAATACATCAGCACCAGATAAACGGCCGGGATAAAAATTAGAACGGCGACTTCTGGCATTGACGGCGTCAAGTGCCCGCGAAAAAACATTTCGTAAGCCACATATAGATCGCACAGAAATATAATTACGACGCCAATGTACCAAGGGAGCAAGCGGTTCCTGCGCACAGCATCGCTCATGGTCTAACCCTCTTGTCGGAAAGGAACGCACGAAATTTTGTTGGACGAAGCGAATTTCACGCGAGCAGAAAGCGGCAATCTGCTACGACTCCTATTCCCTTGTAATCCGTATGGGGTAGGTGGCGCCAACAGCGCTTGAGGCATATCAATCGTCCCTCAATTTGACGCCGCCGGTGTACGGCGCGGGGTCTGCCAGCTCGTCCGTCAGTTTTTCTTTTTGCCGAATACAACTCCGAGGTCTTTGGAAGGAAGGCGGCGGCCCGGGCATGTCTCAGCAGGCGCCGTTCATCTCGAACGCTTCACGCAAATGCGCCTACGCACGGCTCAACGCCGGGGACCGAGGTGTAAAGGGAACCAAATCATCCGGAATTCTGAAGTTTAAATTTGCGTAAACCAGAGTCTACATCATGATTTACACAATACAAATTACGTAACGTAAGCTGATGCAGTCTCATTAACTGTAATTGCAGGCTGCATTCGCACAAATATTTCCTTCACCGGGAAGTAAGAGCTGAGCCCTATATCTCCTAACTTGAAGGCAAGTCGAAATCCGTCGCGAGGCCGACGGACTGCGAACTTCGCTCTTCTGAGTCATTTTGGCGAGCAGCGCGTTATGTCCTACCAGCAACAATCATCGACGGGGGCGATCTTGATCGTCACGCCGCTGAACGTCCTGGCCGGCGCCGTCGTCACGGCGACCGGCGCGATCACTTCCCCCGTGCTGATCTACGGCACGACCGACGACGACGCCGGCGGGGTGTTGATCCTCGACTACGGCGTGACGATCAGCGGCCCCATCGCGTTTTTCGGCGGCGGCGGCGTGTTCCACGATCAAAGCGGCGTCGCCGGGGCCTATCAATTCTACGGCGGCGGCGGGGTCATCAGTCTTTCCGCCGCCGGGGCCTCGGCCACCATCGCCAACACCGGCGGACATTGGGACAGCGTCTACGGCAGCGCCATCAATGTCACGCTGGTCGGCGGGGAGGCCAATGTTTACGGCGGGTCGAATATCGTCAACTTCGGCCAGGGCGCGGACAACGCGGTCAGCCTCTATGGCGACGCCGCGCATTGGAACACGGTCTACGGCGCGGGCGGCGTGGCGACGGTCGCGAGCGGGTCGGCCTCCTTCGTCGGCGGCGGCGACACGATCGGCGCCGCCGCCGGCTCCTGGCTCAGCCTCTACGACACCGCAGGCGTGGCTGACGTCGTCAACGCCAGTTCCGCCTTCATCATTCTCAACGGCGTCGAGGCTGATATCAACGGCGGCGGCGACAGTATCCTCCTGACAGCCCCATCCACGGTGACGCTGAGCGGCGGCGACGCGCTTTGGAACGGCGTCATCGGCAACGACGCGACGGTTCATCTCGACGGCGCCAATACCATCGTTATCGGCGGCGACGAGACCATATCCGCGACCGCCGGAACCTGGATGACCCTTTACCAGACCGGGAGCCAGACCGATTCCGTCTCGGCCAACGGCGCCCATGTGATCGCTGAGGACGCCAACGCCTCGATCGCCGGCGGCGGCAACGAGATCTTCACCATAGGCGCTGCCTCCGTCGGCCTGAGCGGGACGGCGGGCAACTGGGACACGGTGCGCGGCTCCGGCGCCGCGATCGCGGCGAGCGGCGCGCAAGTCTCCATCTTCGGCGGCGACGATGCGATCACCGCCTCCTCCAGCGCCGTCAGCGTCTATGGCACGGCCGGCCAGGTGGACATGATCTCCGGCGCCAACGATACGCTGGCGCTCGTCGGCGCCCAGGCGCAACTGCTGGGCGCCTACGACAGCGTCTTTTTCAGCGGCGATTCGGCGTTGACGGTCACCGGCGCCGACGACGCTTTCTATTTCGGCGCGGCGCTCGGGCAATCCTCCATCGCCGGCTTCAATGGCGGCGACGCCCTACACTTCAGCGCCGCCGATTGGGCGAGCTACAACGCCCTGACGTCTAGCGGCGACGTTACCCAAGCCGGCGCCGACACGGTGATCCACCTCGACGCCTCCGACACGCTGACATTGACCAACGTGCAGGCGTCGAGCCTCAAGGCGTCGCAGTTCGTATTTTCGTGAACGCCCCGCCCTTGCCTTCGCGCGCCCGACCGCTCATCCTCGCGCGCGAAAACATTGGGAGGATGGAATGGCGCTCAACGGACGCTGCTTTTGCGGCGCGGTGGAGATCGAGGTTAGCGGCGAGCCGGAGGCGA
>JAJYDD010000429.1 GCA_021777795.1 Pseudomonadota bacterium
CGCCGAGCACGTCGCCTTTTTTCATGTCGCCGGCGCGGATGAGCGCCAGCGTCTCAGCCCGCATGACGACCGCGCCTTCGGCGACCGCGACGCGGTTCGTGTCGGCTTTCTCGGTCACATCGACCATGCGCGCCTCGCCGGAGGCGCCGATATGGGTGAGGTTCATGGGCGCCCTTTGGCGGAAGTTGAGCTTTTCATATCGCGTTGAAACGCTAGGCGCCGGCCGGCGTTCTCGCGGTCCTAAATCCCGGCGGCGTCGGAGTCCACGGTATACGAAAGCTCACCAAAGTCGCGCCCGGCGCGAGGGCGACGGCCCGCTCTCGCCCAGAGGAGGAACGGCCGCCGCAGCGCCCGTCCTTTTTTTACCCGACGCTACCCGCCAAGCGCCTCCAAGGTCTGCTTGATCGCGGAAACGGGGATGCGGAATATGCCGGTGAATGGGTGATTGAGTTCCAGAATCAGGAACACCGCGCTGCCGACGGTGAACGCGCCGATCAGCGTCGCGATCACGGCGGTCGTGTTCAACTGCGCCAGCGCGCCATAGCCCGCAAACAGCAGCACCGCCCAGGAGACGACGACGATGATGAGCGGCCAGGAGATCGGGCTCGTCATTTGCAGCGCGATGCGCAGGCGGGTTTTCTCGAAGGCGTGCAGGCTCGCTTGGAGAACGGGCTGAGCCGCCTTCTGGTCGGGCGTATCGGCCGTCAGGCCGGCGATGTCGGCGTTGAGCTTCTCGAATGTCTTCGCGAGCCCCGAGATATCGGCGGCCAGGGGGATGCGCCGATCGACCCAGATCGCTTTATAAGATTGTTCGATCGCGCCGCGCACGCCCAGGCGCATCGGCTGCCCGCCGGCGCCGAAAGCGGTCAACCCCATATCGACCTGGATCGCGTCAGCGGCCATGTCCTCGACATTGCCCTTTTGCGTGGCGTAGAAACCATAAGCGGAGCCGACTAGCGTGCCGAGCACCAGCGCCAGGAACAGCGCGATCAGGCTCATCACCGCGCCGATCATGTCTCGCGCGCCGGAGGTCATGTGCGCCTCCGGCAACAGCTTTTGCAGCCACATGCCGCCATAGCCGAATACGAACGTCAGCAGTCCGGCGCAGGCGCCGGTTTCCAGGTGAGTCATGCAGGTCTCCTTTCCCCTGCGGCACTTAGAATCCGCAGCGGGTCAAGTCCACGCCTGACGAAAACCTCGGCCCGCGCTATGATGTCGCTGGAGGTTCGCCCGATGTCCGCTTTCGCCGAAAACCACCTCTCCACCCACGAGGTCGTCAACCAGCCCCATGCGCTGGCCGATTACAATCTGTTCGAGAGCGACGCCGCGTTGCGCGAGCGCGTGGCGGAGGCCGCGCCCTGGGCGCTCGACGATCTCGCCCGCTTCGGCGCGCAAGCGGGGAGGGCGGATTATCTGGAGCTGGGCGCGCTGGCCAACCGGCATATCCCCGAGTTCGACACCCACGACCGCTACGGCCGGCGGGTCGATCTCGTGCGCTTCCATCCCGCCTATCACGAGTTGATGCGGGTCGCGATCGCCGAGGGCCTGGCCGCCTCGCCGTGGGACAAGCCGCGCCCCGGCGCGCATGTCGCGCGCGCGGCGAAGTTCTATATGCAGACCGAGGTCGAGGCTGGCCACCTGTGCCCGATCACCATGACCTTCGCCGCCACGCCCTCGCTGAAGCTGGAGCCGGCGCTGGCGGCCGAGTGGCTGCCGCGCATCCATTCGCGAACCTACGATCCCGCCAACGCGCCCGCCGCGACCAAGGCCGGCGCGACGATCGGCATGGCGATGACGGAAAAGCAGGGCGGCTCCGACGTGCGCGCCAACACCACGCGCGCCCGCTCGATAGGCGACGGGCTCTATGAGATCACCGGCCACAAGTTTTTCGTCTCGGCGCCGATGTGCGACGCCTTCCTGACGCTGGCGCAGACGGAGGCGGGAATTACGTGTTTCCTCAGCCCCCGCTGGCTGCCGGACGGGACCAAGAACGGCGTCGAGTTCGTGCGCCTCAAGCGCAAGATGGGCAACGCCTCCAACGCCTCCTCGGAGACGGAATGGCGCGGCGCCATCGGCCGCCGTATCGGCCCGGAGGGCCGGGGCGTGGCGACGATCATCGAGATGGTGGCGATGACGCGCTTCGATTGCATGATCGGCTCCTCGGGCGGGATGCGCCGCGCGGCGGCCGAGGCCATCGACCATGCTAGCCAGCGCAGCGCCTTCGGGACGAAACTGGTCGATCAGCCGATCATGCGCGCCGTGCTGGCCGATCTCGCGTTGGAAGCGGAAGGCGCGCTGGCGCTGACGCTGCGGCTCGCCCAGGCGCTCGACGGCGAGCGCGCGCTCGCGCGGCTCGGCCTGCCGCTCGGCAAATATTGGATCTGCAAGCGCGTGCCCCAGCACGCCTATGAGGCGATGGAGTGCATCGGCGGCTCCGGGGTGATGGAGGATTCGCCGATGGCGCGGCTCTATCGCGAGGGGCCGGTCAACGCGATCTGGGAGGGCAGCGGCAATGTGCAATGCCTCGACGTCTTGCGCGCCATCCAGAAGTCGCCCGAGACCTTGGAGGCCTATTTCACCGAGGTCGGCGCGGTTCGCGGCGAGAGCGCGGCGCTCGACGCCCATGTCGAGGCGCTGAAGGGCGATCTCACTGGCGCCAACGATTTCGAGGCCCGCGCCCGCGACTTCTGCGACCGGCTAGCGCTCGGCTTGCAGACGGCGGCGATGATCCGCACCGCGCCCGGCCACGTCGCCGACGCTTTCGCGCGCACGCGGCTGGAATCGCGCGGCGCGCATCATTACGGTGTGCTGCCGTCCGGCGTCGATGACGCGGCGATCGTGCGCCGCGCGGCGGCGAGGTGAACATGCGCAAGGTCTGGATCGAGGTTGCGCTCAACGGCCCCTGGAGCCGGGCGCGCCAGCCGGGAATCCCCGACACCATCGAGGCGATCGTCGCCGAGGGGATCGCCTGCGCCAGGGCGGGGGCCTGCATCGTCCACGCCCACGCCTATGACGGTGGCGGCCCGCAGAGTTTCGACTGGGGCGTCTACGCCCGCATCATTGAAGGCATACGCGCCAAGGTCGATGTGCCCGTTTATCCCTCGATCCCGATGGGCGGCGGGATGACGCCGGAGCAGCGCTTCGCCCATATCGAGGCTCTGGCCGAACGCGGGCTGTTGGAATTCGCCGTCGTCGATCCCGGCAGCGTCAATTTCACGGAACTGACGCCGACAGCGACGCCGGCGCCGACCTATCTCAACTCCGAGGCCGACGTGCGCCACGGGCTTTCGCTCGCCGCGCGCTTCGGCTTCCATCCGGCTTATGCGATCTACGAGCCGGGCTTCACCCGCGCCGGGGCGGTTTTGGCGCGCGAGGCCGGCGCCCGGACGCCGATCTACCGCTTCATGTTCTCGCAGACCTTCGCCTTCGGCTTCCCGCCCGAACCTTTCGCGCTCGACGCGCATATCGCGTTGCTGAAGTGCGAGGCTTTGGGCGCGCCGTTCATGATCGCCGGGCTCGGCGTAGACGTGCGCGGGCTCATCGCGGCGGCGGTGGAGCGCGGCGGCCATGTGCGCGTCGGCTTGGAGGATGCGCCGTTCGGCTGCGAGGCCGGCAATGTCGCGCTGGTCGAGGATGCGGTCGCCCGGGTGCGGGCCGCCGGCGGCGAGCCGGCCGATGTCGCAGAAATGCGGGCGGAATTGTCCGCCCTGGAACGCGCGCTCGGCCTTGCGCCGGTCGGCGACGGCGCCTAAATGCGGCTTGCTTTCGTTCCCAAGGCGCTCCGCGCCGGCTCCGGGGGTTGCAGATGAGAATGGGTCCTATCTTTGGCGCCGGTGCGCTCGCGCTGAGCTTGGCTGCGGTCCCGGCGCTGGCGCCTGCGCCGGCTCAGGCCATCGGTTGTTTCTCTGGCGCCGCTGCGGGCGCGGTGGCCGGCCATTACGCGCATCATCACGCCGTGCTCGGCGCCATCGGCGGCTGCATCGCC
>JAJYDD010000430.1:0-540 GCA_021777795.1 Pseudomonadota bacterium
CGGCTTCAGGGTTTCGAACATGACGCGTACCTCATATGCGCGGCGACGATCGCGAGCATGTGCAAGGTGGTCGGGTAATAGGACTGATTGCTCGTTGCCGAAAAAAATTGCGGGCTCAAAGGCGTTTGCTCCGTCACGCAGAGCGTGAGTCGCGCAACGGCGTCGTAATCATGGTCGTCGAACGGCGCGCCACGACGGCCCGTATCGACATCGACCGGAGCGAGGCCGGGATCCCCCGACCAAAGAGCGACAAACGGCGCATAGGTCGCGCGATCGCCGACGCCCGCCATGGCCATGTAAAGGGGAATGCGGATGGCGTTATAGGAAAAGGTCCGGGGAAAGCCCGCCGCCGGCGCCCATTTGTCGTCCTTGGCGGCGATCCAGTCGCTTGACAGATTGGCTGGGCCGAAGCGCGCCGCTTTGATCAGCGCGAGCCCTGACTGGATGAGGCCGCTCCAATCGACTTCCGGCGCGACGAGGGAGAGCCGCTCAAAAGCCGGAAAAACCCAATAGGACAAATTGAGCACCGGGCCGTCGGGC
>JAJYDD010000430.1:550-3981 GCA_021777795.1 Pseudomonadota bacterium
GGTCCTCCTTGGCGAAGCCCGCCACCGCCGGCAGCAGCAACGGACCGTCCTTGCCTCCGACCAGCAACAGCTTGCGGCCGACCTCCACGGCGATGCGGCGCGCGGCGACGCGATAGGAGACGTCACCCCAGTAATCCGCCGCTTCGGCCAGGGCCCAGGCGATCAATATGTCGCCGTCCGAGGCGTCGTTCATGTCGGCGACTGGCGGCCGCGCGCGGGGATCCCAAAGCCAAGCGACAAGCTGGTCGTCTCGGGTCATCATATTAGCGCGGGTGAAATTCCAGATGCGGTCGAATGCGTTGTGGTCGTTGGCGGCCACGGCGAGAAGCATGCCATAGCCTTGGCCCTCGCTATGGCTGACCGCGCCATTGCCGAAATCAATGACGCGGCCCGATTGCGTAATGAAGCGCCCCTTGTAGCGCGCCCATAGTCCGGGACTCGCCAGTGCGCCGCCGAGCTTTTTCTCGCTGGCGTCGAGATCGAGCCGCTCCAGAACGGCAGCCGGATGGGCGTCTTTCGGCGTGACGAAGCCGGCGGGGGTGGCGGGGGCTGTAGCGCTCTCCGCCGTGGCTCGCGTCTGCGCCGCCGCGGGTCCGGCGACGAGCAGCAAGCCAGCAAAGGCCAGCGCGCGAGAGAGAGCGAGGCTCATTCGACCCTCCTGCCGACACTGCGCACGAACCCGTGGGTGGCGATGGCGAGAAGGAAGGCGACGACCAGAACCAGCGAGACATAGGCGCTGGCATTGAGCGAAAACCAGCTCGCCGCGATCAACCGCACATTGGAAAGCGACAGCGGTTGGGTGACGACGAAACGCACCTTGTTCGGGGGAAGAGTCGAAACGGCGCCATCGGAATCATCGAGAATCGAAAGCCGCCCGTCCACTTGGCGCCATACGCGGGGATCCGAAACGCACTCCACCGATTGCGCCAGAACCGAGGAATTTGGCGAGGTCACCACGGTCCAGACGTCGTCGGCGGTGGAACCGCGGGCGCTCTGGGCGATCAGGAGCGAGTTGTCGCGCTGGTAGATCATCTTCGCCGCCTCCTCGTCGCCATCGGCGACGAGCGTCTGCGCCTCGTCGATCGTGCCGCGCCATAGATCTTGCGCCAGCGCGCCGAGCTTCGCGCCGGCTTCGCCGATCCACTTGCGCCAGCGTTCCTGTCCAGCGAGCCTCTCGGACCATTCCTCGACGAGTTCGCGGTCGTCAGCCTTTCGCGCGGCCGGGGGGGAACCCAGCAAAGTCGCAAGGTCGATCGGCGGCGCGGCGACCGCGGCTGGGGCGCGCCGCAAATGGCAGGCCGCCGGCAGATTTTTTTGCAGCACCAAGCGATTGCGCGCGCGGATGTCGGCTGGCGACAATTGATCGCGCGGTTCGTTTGAAGTGGCGAGACGATCGCCCCAGGCGGCGCGCATCTGGTCAGGATCGAGGCCGACGGCCCGCGCCGTCGCGGGATCGAGTTGGCCGGCGGCGGCCACAACCAGCGTCGCGCCCGAGCCGACTGGGGGCGGCGTCACGGTGAAACGGAAGTCGATCGGTCGGCCGGCGGAGGCGGCGATGCGCGCGGCGAGCGTGGCGGCGGCGGCGATGGAGCTTGTATCCGGCGATGGCGCATAGAGTTTAGGCTGTTTCGTTCCACCTATGAAGGGAAATCCGCCCGAGGCGGTGACCGCGAGATCCGGCATACGGCCGATACGGGCCAGCCGCGGGATGCGCAGCGTGGTGGAATTGAGGAAAAGAAAACGCTTGTTGCCGGCGATAGCGGAAAGCGGGTCGCAGGCGGCGTCGGCTGCATCGGACAGTTGCGCCTGAAATTCGATGCGGTTCAGTCCGGGACGGAAAAATCCGAGCGGCAACGGCAAGATTTTGTCGGTAAACACCTCGCCATGGGAATTGGACATTGGCGCCGAGACGGCGTTGCGTCCGTTGATCGCCACGATGATCTTGGCACTCGATGAGAGCCCCGGCGCATAGCCGCCCGCGAGATCGAGAAGAACTTTGGCGTAATCGGCGGAGTAGAAGTCCGCCGGCATGACGATGTTGAAGCCGGCGCGGAAATAACGCCCGGAAAACTCCACGCTGTGCATACCGAGATCGGAGAGCCTCACTGTCTGCCCGCCCAACACTCGGTAGCCGGGGAATGCCTGGGAAGCGCGCAGGCCCGCGAGGGAGCCACGCGACTGGGCCACCTTGCCGAAGGCGACCAGCGCGCGGTTGACATCGTCTTGGGTCCTGCCGGTGATAACGATTGTTGCCCGCCGCGTCGGCGTTGCCGGCAGGGCGGCGAGACGGGACCCATCGACGTTGGCGAATTCGGCGAGATCGGGCGTCGCGGCCACGTCGGCCGCGAGGCCTATCACCAGATTGACGCCATATTCGCCGCCCGCCATCGGCCCCACATCGACCATGGGCTGTTCGAAATGGCCGCCGGAGGCGATGATCTGAACAGCGCGGATGACACGTTCGATATTGCCGGGGCTGGTGCGCCCAGACAGAACGGCGCGCACCGGCAGGACGCCTTGAGCGTCTGGCGGCAAGGCGGCCAGATCGTCGAGATTAAGCGCCCTGCTCTCACCGATGGGTATCAGGAAACCGGTCTGGGACGGGTCGATCTGCGTCCAGAGTTCGTAGGTTGCTTCGAGTGAGCAATCAACGCGGTGGCGCTCGTCCACCGCGATGCGCACGGCGTTGAAGCCGGGTTCAAGGACGCCGGCGGGAATGTCAAAATCGACGGATTCAACCTTGTCGAAAGCGACGACGCGGGTGGCGCCGATTTCGACGTCGTTGATCGACAAAGTAATTCTCGAGGCTTCAGGCATGACCGAAACGGCGGAAATATAGCCGAGACGAAAACGGAGCCGGCTGCGCGCCTGGGCCGCCGACAGATAGATCGGCCATTCCGACGCGCCGGTTTCGCCACTCAGGCGAAAGCCCTGAATATTATTGGGCAGATGGCGTAGAACGAAGCCTGCGTCGGCGTCCGTCGCCGGCAAAGGCGACGGTGCGGCGAGGGAAGGCGAGAGCGCGGGAGGCGCGGCGTTGGAGATTCGTCGCGTCGTCCCGGCCGGGACGGAAGCGCGAAGGTCCGGCGCCACCACGGACGCGCCCGCCCAAGGCGGCGCAGGCCGGATCAAGCCGACTGCGTTGCGGTCGACGGACATCGAGGCCGGCATTTCGCCGAGAGCCGGAGGGGGAGTCAGGGCGATGCGGCCCGCGCCGAGAATGAAGCCTAGGTCCGGATTCGCAGCCATGGACTGGCCGAGGGCTGGCGTCGCGGCAACAGCGAAAAGCAGGGATAGCGCCGCGGCGGCGTGCTTGGGTGCCGGCGACGGCATGTTTCTGTTCGGCGTGTTCGCGCGCATGGTCACGCCTTTTTTTGCGCTTTTTCGGTAAACGACGCCCCGCCGCCGTTAATCTGCGCCGCCGCAACATC
>JAJYDD010000431.1 GCA_021777795.1 Pseudomonadota bacterium
AGCTGCGCGCCTATATGCGCAGCCCCGCCTTCGACGTCGCCGATTTCAAGGGCACACGCCTGACGCTGCGGCCCTGGAACCAGCAGTTGCGCCAGCCGATCCTGCTGACCGACGGCCGCTCGACGGTCTCTGTTTCGCCGCAAGAGGGTTATCTGCATCAGGTGTCGGTGCTCGACACGCTGGGCCTCGATCAGCCGGAGACCAAATGCAAGCTGCCTTGATTTCAGCGCTCGCGCTTTGGCTCGCCGTCGGGCCGGCCGCCGCCGCGACGGCCTACATCACCAACGAGAAGGGCAATTCGATCACCGTCGTCGATCTCGACAAGCTCGTCGCGGTCAAGACGGTCGATGTCGGCCAGCGGCCGCGCGGCATCGCGCTGTCGCAGGATCAGAAGCTTCTCTATGTTTGTCTCGGCGACGACGACACCATCGCGATCATTGACGCCAAGACGCTCGATCGCGTCGGCGAACTGCCTTCCGGCCCCGATCCCGAGCAGCTTCGCCTGAGCCCCGACGGCAAACTGTTGTTCGTCGCCAACGAGAACGACGCCATGCTGACAGCGATCGACGTCAAGACCAGACAGTCGATCGTCGAGGTGCCCGTCGGGGTCGAGCCCGAAGGCGTCGCGGTCAGCAAGGACGGCGAGACCGTCGTCAACACGTCGGAAACGACGAGCATGGCGCATTTCATCAACTGGCGCGCCAAGAAGGTCGTCGCCAACGTGCTGGTCCCTTCGCGCCCGCGCTACGCCGAGTTCACGCCCGACGGCAAACAGCTCTGGGTGTCGTCGGAAGTCGGCGGCGTCGTCAGCGTCATCGATCCCGTCAAGCATGTCATCACGGCGACGATCAAATTTGCAGTGCCCGGCCTCACCAAGGAGCAGATCCAGCCGGTCGGCATCCGCTTCTCGCAGGATGGCAAGCTTGGCTTCGTCGCCCTCGGCCCCGCCAACCGTGTCGCGGTGGTCGATGCGGCGACGCTGAAACCGATCAAATATCTGCTCGTCGGCCAGCGCGTCTGGCAGTTGGGGCTGACACCGGACGGCAAGACGCTGGTCTCCACCAACGGCGTCACCAACGACATATCGGTGATCGACATCGCCTCGCTGAAGGTGGTCAAGTCTATCTCCGTGGGGTCGTTTCCCTGGGGCGTGGCGATTTCCTCGCCATGAACACGCCAACCAGCGCCCTGACGGTCGAACACGTCACGCACGCCTATGGAGCGCGCGTGGCGCTCGACGATGTGAGCTTCTCGGTGGCGCCGGGCAGTTTCACGGTGCTGCTCGGGCTCAACGGCGCCGGCAAGAGCACCTTGTTCTCCGTCATCACCCACCTTTATGCGCCCAAAGCCGGCGTCGTGCGCATCTTCGGCCACGATGTCGCGCGCCAGAGCGGCGCGGCGCTGGCGCGGCTCGGCGTCGTGTTCCAGAGCCGCACGCTCGATCCCGATCTCACCGTCGAGCAGAATCTCGCCTATCACGGCGCCTTGCAGGGCATGAGGCGCGGCGAACGTCGCGAGCGGCAGAAACTCTTGTTGGAGCGCGTCGGCCTCGCCGATCGCGTGCGCGACCGGGCGCGCCATCTCAGCGGCGGCCAGATGCGGCGCGTCGAGATCGCGCGCGCGCTGCTGCACGAGCCCAAGCTCATCCTGCTCGACGAGCCGACGGCGGGGCTCGACATCCAGGCCCGCGCCGACATCCTCGCCGTGGTGCGCGACCTCGCCCGCGACGACGGCGTCGGCGTGTTGTGGACCACCCATCTCGTCGATGAGATCAGGTCGCACGATCACGTCGTCGTGCTGCACAAGGGCAAGCTGCGCGCCGACGCGACCAGCGGCGAAATCATCGCCAGCGCCGGCGCTTCCAGCATCGGCGAGGCCTTCACCCGGCTGACGGGCGCACGCGCGCCGGCCGAGGAGAGCGACGCTTGAGCGCCATCGACGACGCCCCCCGCCCCTTCGGCCCCGCGCGGCTATGGATATGCCTCAACGGCATCATCTGGCGCGAGAGTCTGCGCTTCCTGCATCAGCGCGAACGCTTCATCTCGGCGCTGGTGCGCCCGCTGGTCTGGCTGTTCATCTTCGCCGCCGGCTTCCGTCAGACGCTCGGCGTCTCGATCATCCCGCCCTATGACACCTATGTGCTTTATGAGGTCTACATCACGCCCGGCCTGATGGCGATGATCCAGCTTTTCAACGGGATGCAATCGTCGCTGTCGATGGTCTACGACCGCGAGATGGGCTCGATGCGCATGTTGCTGGTGAGCCCGGCGCCGCGCTGGTTTCTGCTCACCTCCAAATTGATCGCCGGCGTGGCGGTGTCGATCCTCCAGGTCTACGCCTTTCTCGCCATCGCCTATTTCTGGGACATTGAGCCACCGAATTGGTGGAACTATCTCAGCGTGCTGCCGGCGCTGATGCTGTCGGGCCTGATGATGGGCGCTTTCGGCATGTTGCTTTCGTCGCTCATCAAGCAGTTGGAGAATTTCGCCGGGGTGATGAATTTCGTCATCTTCCCGATGTTCTTCGCTTCCTCCGCGCTCTATCCGCTGTGGCGCGTGCAGCAGGGCAGCCCGTGGCTGGCTTTGGTTTGCCAGGCCAATCCCTTCACTTATGCGGTCGAACTGACGAGATTCGCGTTTTACGGTCAGATCGAGCCAATCTCGCTCGCCGTCGTCCTCGGCTGCACGATCGTCTTTCTCGCCAGCGCCATCTGGGCCTACGATCCCGGGCGCGGCCTTTTGATGCGACGGGGGGGATGATGCGAAGAATGAATTGGCTGCGGCTGCCGGCGGTCGCGCTGTGGTTGTTCGCGGTTCCTGCCTTCGCCGCCGATACGCTGCGCATCGCCGTGCAGCGCACCGGCACCGTCGCCTGGGAGCTTGCCGTCGCCAAGGCGCGCGGGTTCGATAAGGCGGCCGACCTCGACATTCAGATCGAGCAACTCGCCTCCACCGAGGCCGGCAAGATTTCGCTGCGCGGCGGCGCCGTGGATATGATCGTCTCGGACTGGCTGTGGGTGGCGCGCGAGCGGGCGCTCGGCGACGACCTCCTGTTCACGCCCTATTCGACCGCGCTCGGCGCGGTGATGGCGCCCAAGACTTCGACGATCGCCTCGTTCGCCGACCTCAAGGGCAAGTCGATCGGCGTCGCCGGCGGCCCGCTCGACAAGAGCTGGTTGATGCTGCGCGCGCTCGCCCGCCGCTCCGGCGTCGATCTCGCCAAGGACGCCCGGCCCGCCTTTGGCGCCCCGCCGCTCATTGCCGCCAAGCTCATGCAGGGCGAGACCGACGCGGCGCTCGAATTCTGGAATTTCTGCGCCGATCTCGAAGCGCATGGCTTCAAGCGCGTCATCGACATGGGCGATGTCGAGAAGGCGCTGGGCGCCAAGGGGCCGGTGGCGCTCACCGGCTATGTGTTCTCCGCCACTTTCGCCCGCGCGCACGGGCCGGCGCTGAAGCGGTTCTTCGCCATGCTGCAAAAAGCCCATGACGCGCTGGCGAGCGACCCCGCCGCCTGGGCGCCGGTGCGCGCCCGCCTGCATGGGACCGATGAGGCGACATTCGCCGCCTATCGCCGCCGCTATCTCGAAGGCGCGCCGAAGCGCCCGGTCGCCGAAGAAGCGGCGGACGCGCGCGCGCTGTTCAAGGCCATCGCCGACATCGGCGGGGCGGACCTCACCGGCGGCGCCAAGGATCTCGATCCCGCCGCCTTCTACGACCCGGGCCGCTGATCTTGGCGGCGCGGCTGGGATCGCTGCTGGCGCTGCTGCTGATTTGGCAAATCGCCGCGCATTTCGCCAATCCGCGCCTGTTGCCGAGCCCGCTCGCCGTGCTCGACGCGATCCGCTACCAGACCGAAAGCGGCGAGCTTTTCCGCGCCTTCGCGATCACCATCGCCCGCGTCGTCGCCGCTTTCGCGTTGGCGATGGCCTTGGGCTCGGCGCTCGGCTACGCGATGGGCCGGCGCGACGCGGTCAATCG
>JAJYDD010000432.1 GCA_021777795.1 Pseudomonadota bacterium
TTCGCCGCCGTCTTCATCATGCTGTCGCTGACGCTTCTCATTTCGGCGGTGTGGACCGGCATGACCTTCGCCAACCGCCTCGTCAGCCCGATTCGCCGCCTCATCCGCGCCGCCGACACGGTAGCCTCCGGCGATTTCTCGGTGCGCGTGCCAACCCGCAAATCCGAAGGCGATCTCGCCCATCTCGGCGAGAGCTTCAACACCATGACCAACGAATTGCGCCGCCAGCGCGAGAGTCTGGTCGAGGCCAACCTGCTCAACGAGGAGCGCCGCGCCTTCATCGAGGCGGCGCTGGCGGGCGTGCCGGCGGGCATCGTCGGGCTCGACAAGAACGACAGCATCGTCGTCTGCAACGCCGCCGCCGAGAAGCTGCTGGCGGCGGGCGGCGGCGCGCTGATGGGCCGCGCCGTCGGCGAGGCGTTCCCGGCGCTGCAACCGATTCTCACCGAAGCCACCGGTTCTCGCGCGCGCGCCCATCAGGCGCAGGCGACGCTGATCGCCGGCGGGCGCGAACGGCTCATCAACGTGCGCGTCACCGGCGATCCGCGCCGGCCCGATCTCGGCCGCGTCATCACGCTGGACGACATCACCGATCTCGTCACCGCGCAACGCTCCTCGGCCTGGGCCGACGTCGCCCGCCGCATCGCCCACGAGATCAAGAACCCGCTGACGCCGATCCAGCTCTCCGCCGAGCGGCTGAAGCGGCGCTATGGCCGCCACATCGTCGAGGGCAAGGAGATCTTCGACCAATGCACCGACACGATCATCCGCCAGGTCGATGACATCAAGCGCATGGTCGATGAGTTCTCCAATTTCGCCCGGATGCCGCGCGCCCGGCTGATGCGCGACGATCTCGCCGATTGCGTGCGCCAGGCGCTGTTCCTGGCCCGCGTCGGACGTGCGGACATCGAATTCAGCGACGATCTCCCGAACGAGCCGATGCTGGTCGATTTCGACCGCAGGCTGGTTTCGCAGGCGATGACCAACATTCTCAAGAACGCGGGCGAAGGCATTGACGCGCTTGGCGATCCCAACGTCAAAGGCCGCGTTTTCGTCTCCCTTTCCGCCGATGGCGAGGGGCGCGCGCGCATCAGCGTCAGCGACAACGGCAAGGGCTTTCCCGCCCAGAACCGCAACAAGCTGACCGAGCCCTATGTGACGACCCGCGCCGAGGGCACAGGCCTCGGCCTGCCGATCGTCCTGAAAATCTTCGAGGACCACCAGGGCGGCTTGGAGTTGCTCGACGGCCTCGAAAGACCCGACGGGGGGCGTGGGGCGCAAGTGGCGATGTTCCTGCCCTTGCGCGCCGCGCAGCCCGTTCCTCAAGCCGCGAGTTGACGAAATGGCCGCCGACATACTCATCGTCGATGACGAAGACGACATCCGCGAACTCGTCGCCGGAATTTTGGAGGACGAGGGCCACAAGGCGCGCATGGCGCGCAATTCGGACGAGGCCATTGCCGCCATCGCCGCGCGCCGCCCGCATCTGGTGCTGCTCGACATCTGGATGCAAGGCTCCAAGCTCGACGGCCTGCAACTGCTCGAAGTGCTGAAGCAGCAGCATGTTAGCGTGCCCGTGGTGATGATCTCCGGCCACGGCAACATCGAAACCGCCGTCACCGCCATCAAGATCGGCGCCTATGACTTCATCGAGAAGCCGTTCAAGGCCGACCGGCTCATCCTGGTGGTCGAGCGCGCGCTGGAGACATCGCGCCTGCGGCGCGAGGTCAGCGAGTTGCGCTCGAAGGCGGGCGTCGAATTGAACCTCGTCGGCGCCTCCTCGGCGATGGCGAACCTGCGTCGGCTCATCGAGCGCGTCGGGCCCGCCAATTCGCGGGTGTTGATCTCCGGCCCCGCCGGCTCCGGCAAGGAACTGACGGCGCGGCTGATCCATGCCCAATCCGGGCGCGCCGAAGCGCCATTCGTCGTCGTCAACTCGCCCGCCATCACACCGGAGGGCATGGAGGCGGAGTTGTTCGGCGTCGAAGCGGCCCCGGACCGGCCTCGCCGCGTCGGCGCGCTAGAGGAGGCGCATGGCGGCACGCTCTATCTCGATGAAGTCGCCGACATGCCGG
The DNA here is from genome assembly GCA_021777795.1 of Pseudomonadota bacterium. GTDB lineage: Bacteria > Pseudomonadota > Alphaproteobacteria > Rhizobiales > Beijerinckiaceae > Roseiarcus. The sequence goes on from JAJYDD010000432.1 coordinate 2,076, forward strand.
CCGAGACGCAGGCCAAGATCCTGCGCGTGCTCGTCGACCAGAGCTTTAAGCGCGTCGGCGGCGCGACGCCGGTGCAGGTTGATGTGCGCATCATCTCCTCGACCAGCCGCGATCTCGCCCAGGCGATCACCGACGGCCATTTCCGCGAGGATCTGTTCCACCGCCTTTCGGTGGTGCCGATTCGCTCGCCCTCGCTCGCCGAGCGGCGCGAGGACATTCCGGCGCTGATCGAGCACTTTCTGGAGCGCGTCAGCGCCGACATGGGCGCGCCGCCCCGCCCCATCGCGCCGGACGCGATGGCGGTGCTGCAGTCGCACGATTGGCCCGGCAACATCCGCCAGTTGCGCAACAATATCGAGCGGCTGATGATCCTGGCCGCCGGCGACCCCGACGCCGAAATCACCGCCGATATGCTGCCCAACGAGATCGGCGCGCTGGTGCCGGCGGTGCCCAGCGGCGTCGGCGGCGAGAAGCTGATGAGCCTGCCGCTGCGCGAGGCGCGCGAAGTGTTCGAGCGCGAATATCTGGTGGCGCAGATCAACCGCTTCAGCGGCAACATCTCGCGCACCGCCGAGTTCATCGGCATGGAGCGTTCAGCCCTGCACCGCAAGCTGAAGTCGCTCGGGGTGGATTGAGCGCGGCGCGCGCCGTTACGCTTGCAGCGAACGCCGATCTTGAAAAAGTCGCATTTGAGCGCCATATCGCTGATGTCGAGTTTCGGCCAAGGCTTTGAGATGCGCGCGGGTGAGTCGGCGCGCTTGCGAGAATCTTCCTGAATATCGATGATCTTGAACGATGCGCCGAGAGGCGCTCTACGGCCGCGCTTGCGCGGAAGGGACTAAGCATGAAAATCGGAACCGTGAAGTGGTTCAATGCGACCAAGGGCTTTGGATTCATTCAGCCTGAGGACGGGGGCGCTGACGTCTTCGTTCACATCAGCGCTGTTGAGCGGGCAGGCATGCGCAGCCTCAACGAAGGTCAGCGCGTGAGCTTCGAGCTCCAGGCCGACCGTCGCACTGGCAAGACTTCCGCGGAAAAGCTCGCGGCGGCCTGAGCCGAACATCCGCCGCGCGTCGATCAGGCTCGAACTGACGATTCTCGGCCTAGCACGCGACTCCGACCCCGTCGGAGTCGCAATTTTTTTTGCGGCCCTTTTCCTCGCACGTGGAGCGGACCGCAGCCTACGCCATGCTTCCGATGCGCCTCCCTGTTGACCGCAAGGGTTCGGCCGCGTCCTTCGACGCTCGACCCGGAACGTCGGCGCCGTTGCTGAGCGCTTGGCGCTTCCGCCGTCGTTCCCAAAGGAGACCACGCTTTGCAGGTTCTCGTCCGCGACAACAATGTCGAACAAGCGCTTCGCGTCCTGAAGAAGAAATTGCAGCGCGAGGGCGTTTTTCGCGAGTTGAAGCGCAAGCGCCACTACGAGAAACCGTCCGAGGAGGCCGCCCGGCGCAAGGGCGAAGCGATTCGTCGCGCCCGCAAGCTGGCCCGTAAGCAGATGATCCGCGAGGGTCTGATCGCCGCGCCGAAAAAGAAGCTTCCCGATCCCGCGCGGCGCCGGCCGGCGCTGCCCGGCGACCCGCCGCCGCGCACCGACGCCGCCGAATAATCGGCTCATTTCGGGACGCGCCGCAAGCCTCGAAAATGGCTGCAAAAGAACGGCCGGAACGCTTGTCACGGCCGGTTCGATTTGTTAGACGGCGCTCCTCTTCGCTGAGGGTTTTCCCAACAGCGACGCGGTCATGGCGGAATTGGTAGACGCGCTAGCTTGAGGTGCTAGTTCTTTAACCGGAGTGGAGGTTCGAGTCCTCTTGACCGCACCAAAGTTTCGCGGCGACCCCTCGGGGTCGCCGCTTTCGTTTGGGGATCGCAGCG
>JAJYDD010000433.1 GCA_021777795.1 Pseudomonadota bacterium
GCCGCTCTGCTGGGCTGCTGGACCTCCGTTTCCCGCAAATCCGTGTTGCCCGTGGTTGAGCAGAACAACGGCCTGTTGTTCTATCCCCTGCATTTCGAGGGTGAGGAGAATTCCAAGAACGTCGTCTATATGAATTCCCCTCCGTCCAGTTCGGTGTTGCCGGCCGTCGATTATCTGATGGGCGCGGAAGGCGGCAACGCCAAGCGTTTCTTCATGCTCGGCAGCGATTACGTGTGGCCGCGCACGATCAACAAGATCCTGAAAGCCTATTGGACCTCGAAGGGCATCCAGCCTTCCGCCTGGAAGGAGGAATACGTTCCCTTCGGCTTCAGCAACTTCCAGAACCTCGTCAATCAGATCCGCTCTTTCGCGAGCGAAGGCGGCGGGCAGCCGATCGTCGTGCTGACGGTGGTGGGCAGCTCGATCCCCGATTTCCTGCGCGAATACGTCAATCAGGGTGTCAAGCCGACCGATGTGCCGGTGCTCGGGCTCGACATGGTCGAGGCGGATCTGGAAGGTCTCAACACGTCCGGGCTGGTCGGCACGCTCAATTGTTGGGCGTATCTGCAAAACGCGCCGGGCCCGCGCAATAAAGCGTTCCTGGCCAATTGGGCGGCCTATGTGAAGAAGTCCGGCGCTCCGTACAGCCCCGATGTCGCCATCGATCCCATGGTTTCGACATACGATTCCGTGCACATGTGGGCGCTCGCCGCCAAGAAGGCCGGCAGTTTCGACGTGCCCGCGGTGCGGGCGGCGTTCCCCGGCCTCTCGTTCGACGATCCCTCCGGCTACAAGCTTCAGATGACCGCCGAGAACAATTATGTGAGCCGTGGCGTGTTCATCGGTTCGGTCAACGAAAAGCAGGGCTTCGACGTGCTCTGGCAATCGAAAGATACGCCCAAGCCCATCCCGTTCAGCAAGGGTTGACGCCGGGCATGGATCGCCGCTCGGGAAGGCGCGGCTTGGCGGCCGCGTTGGCGCTGGTTGCGTGGATAACGGTTGCGGTGGGGCCCGCGCAGGCGGCCTACGATCGCGCCGGTATCCTGGCCAAGCTTTGTGCTGTAGGCGGCGCCGGGGTTTCATCAGCCATTGGGGCGATGCTGTCCGGCCTAGCCGCCGCGTCTCCGGACGACCGAGCCTGGCTGGCGCGGGTCGTCCCCGCCTTCGCGGGCAAGAAGCTGCTATGCTCGGCCGACGGCCGCGCGTACCTGCCCAATGGAGCCGACGCCGTGACGCTGGCGGCGGCGACAGCGCCGAATGACGCGCGGTCGCCGCTTCCGAGCCTGCGCGTGCGCGGCCTGCTGGAGCAGGTCACCGCGGCGCAGGCGCTGTTCGGCCCGGAACCCGCGGCGCGGTTGGCCGCCGTCCGAACGCTGGAAAATCGGAGCGAGGCTATATCCGACGATCTTCTGAACGCCGCGCTCAACCAGGAGAGTGCGCCGCCGACCCGCAGCTTGTTGGCCGCCCTGTTGCAGACGCGCGGTCTCAGATCGCCGGACCCTCGACGCCGGGTCGCCGCCATCCACGCGCTGGCCGCCGATCCGACCTCGCGCGCGGTGACGCAACTCGCAGGCCTTGCCGCCGACAAGAGCTATGTCGCAGCTCCAGGCGTGCGGGCCGCGCTCGATGTCGCGCTTTCCTCCGCCCGCCGCACGGTCTGGATCGGCGACGCGCTGTCGCTCGCCTACAACGCGGTCAGCGCGGGAAGCGTATTGTTTCTCGCTTCCGCCGGCCTCGCCATCATTTTCGGCCTGATGGGCGTCATCAATCTCGCGCAGGGCGAGTTCATCATGCTGGGCGGCTACACGACGTTCTGCGTGCAGGAGGCGTTGCGGCTCTACGCGCCCGCGCTGTTCGACTTCTATCCGCTCATCGCGATTCCCGTTGTGTTCAGCGTCGCGGGCGCGGTCGGGATGGCCATTGAGGCCCTGGCGATCCGCCGTCTCTATAGCCGCCCGCTCATGACGCTGCTGGCGAGTTGGGCGATCGGCCTGTTGCTCATCAATCTGGTGCGGGTGGCGTTCGGCACGCAAAATCTGAAGATCGTCACGCCATCGTTCTTATCGGGCGGCTTTCGGGTGATCGGCGACTTCATCGTCACCTGGAACCATCTCGACGCCATCGCTTTCGCCCTCGTCGCCTACGCGGGGACGCAGGCGCTGCTGCGCTTCACCGATCTCGGCTTGTTCATTCGGGCGGTGACGCAGAACCGCGCGATGGCGGGCTGCGTCGGAATCTCGACCCGCCGCGTAGATCAACTCGCCTTCGGTCTCGGCTCCGGCCTCGCCGGCCTTGCCGGGCTCGCGCTCTCGCCGATCTACAACATCAATCCTACGATGGGGACCGGCTTCATCATCGACAGTTTCATGGTTGTCGTGCTGGGGGGCGTCGGCAGTCTTCTCGGCACGGCCATCGCCTCGCTCGGGATCGCGCTGGTGAACGTCGGCATCGAGCCGTTCTACGGCGCGGTCGCCGCCAAGGTGATCGCGCTGTTGACGATCATCGTGTTCATACAGGGCCGGCCGGAAGGGCTCATCGCCCCGCGAGGCCGGCGCTGATGTCGCGCGAGACTTTGGCCGGCGCCGCGTTCCTCGGCCTGATCGGCGTCGTGTTGCCGCTGCTCGGCCTCGCGCCGTTCGCTGTCACGCCCATCTATATCGTCAATTCCGTCGGTCAGATTCTCTGTTTCGTGCTGCTGGCGATGTCCGTTGACCTGATGTGGGGCGGCGTCGGCGTGCTGAGCCTTGGCCACGGACTTTATTTCGCGCTCGGCGGCTATTTGATGGCGATGCATCTGCTGCGCACCGCTTACGCGCTGACTGGCGTGCTCCCGGATTTCCTGAATTTCATGGGACAGACCGCCTTTCCGGCCTGGTGGCGGCCGTTCGATTCGAGCCTGTTCACGCTGTTTGCGCTTGTGGCGGCGCCGACGCTGGTTGCGGGCGTGTTCGGTTATGTCTCGTTCCGCTCGCGGGTCAATGGCGTCTATCTGTCGATCATCACCCAGGCGCTGACCTACACCGCGATGCTGATGATGTTCCGCAACAACAGCGGATTCGGCGGCAACAACGGCATGACCGGGTTTCGCGAGTTTTTCGGGCTGAGGATCGGCGGCGTCGCCTGCGGCGTGCTGCTGGCGACGCTGTCGGGCGCGGCCGCGCTGCTCGCCTTGACGTTCGGGCGGCTGCTGCTCTCGACCCGCTACGGCCGCCTGCTCGCGGCGATCCGCGACGACGAGCCGCGACTGCGGTTTCTGGGCTACGAGACGCTATGGATCAAGCTGTCGGCCTGGTGCCTTTCGGCGGTGCTGGCGGCGCTGGCTGGCGCGCTTTATGTCCCTCAAGTCGGCATCATCAACCCGAGCCTGCTCGATCCCGCGCTGTCGCTGGAGGTCGCGATCTGGGTCGCGGTTGGCGGACGCGGCGGGCTGCTGGGCGCGGCGATTGGCGCGGTGCTGATCAACAGCGTCAAATTCTGGCTCGCCGCCGCCGCGCCCGCCGCGTGGCCGTTCGTGCTCAGCGGCGTCGTCCTGCTGATCGCGCTCGCCCTGCCCAACGGCCTGCTGGATGCGCTGGGCTGGCGGCGCGGCCCCAAGCTGCCGGCGCTCGCGGGCCTGTCCCGCAAGGAGGCGCCGTGACCTACCCAGCCATCGAGGTGCGCGACCTCACCGTGAAGTTCGGCCGTTTCGTCGCCATCGACGGCCTGAGCTTCGGCGCCGACTATGGTCGCGTGCGCGGCGTGATCGGCCCCAACGGCGCCGGCAAGACGACGCTGCTCGACGTCATCACTGGCAAGTCGAAACCGCAGTCGGGCCGGGTGCTGCTCGACGGCCAGTTTGATCTCTCCGAAATGAACGAGGCGCAGCGCGCGCTCGCCGGCATCGGCCGTAAGTTCCAGAAACCGAGCGTATTCGAGGCGCTGACCGTGATTGAAAATCTCGATCTC
>JAJYDD010000434.1 GCA_021777795.1 Pseudomonadota bacterium
GTCGCCATTCACGCCTGCAACCGCATCGGCGCGATCTACACGGTGCTGTTCAGCGGCTTCTCGCCCAACGCGATACGGCTTCGCCTGCAAGGCTCGCGCGCCGTCGTCGCCGTCACCGCCGACGCTTCCTATCGCAGAGGCCGCAAAGTCCCGCTGCTCGCCAATATGCGGGAGGCGCGCATCGGCGTCGAGGGCCTACGCCACACGCTCGTCGTCAACCGAACCGGCGAGGCGCCGGCGCTGGCGGCGCAGGAAAGCGATTGGCGCGCCGCGCTGGACGCCCAGCCGCCGGAATGCCCCTGCGAACAGATAGAGGCCAACGATCCCGCGTTCCTGATCTTCACCTCGGGCACCGAGAACCGGCCGAAGGGCGTCGTCCATAGCGCGGCTGGATTTCTGATTGGCGCGTGGGCGAATGTGCAATGGCAGGTCGGCCCCGCGCCGGACGATGTCTATTGGTGCGCCGCTGACGTCGGCTGGTTGACCTTCCCGATCCAGGCAGTCGTCGGCGGCCTCGCGCAGGGGATGACGCTCGTCTGCTACGAAGGCGCACTCGACTATCCGGGCTCGACGCGCCTGCTGGAGACCGCCAAGCGGCATGGCGTGACCAAGATCCTGATCGCGCCGACGGGCTTGCGCATGTTGCGCGCGGCGGGCGACGACGTGGTCAAAGCGAATATGCCGCCGGGCCTGCGGCTCATCACCACGCAGGGCGAACCGCTCGACCCCGAGACCGCCGATTGGACGCAGCGCATATTTGATGTCCCCGTAGTCAACGCTTACGGCCAGACGGAGACCGGCTCGACCTGGACCTATCCCGTTTACGGGGTCGATGCGTTGAAGCTCGGCAGTTGCGGCGCGCCGGTTCCCGGCCACGCCTGCGCGGTGGTGGACGACGCGGGAAATCCGACGCCGGCCGGAGCGCGCGGCAATCTGGTGCTGCTGCAACCCTTCCCGACGCTGGCGCGCACGATCTGGGACGATCCCGAGCGTTATCTCAACGCCTATTTCAGCCGCTTCCCGCATCGCTACGCCACCTCAGACGAGGCTGTCGCCGACGCCGACGGCCAGCTCTGGGTGCTCGGGCGCACCGACGACGTCATCAACATCGCCGCCCATCGCATCAGCACGATGGAGATCGAAAGCGCCGCCGCCAAGGAGCCCGGCGTGATGGAAGCCGCCGTCATCGGCATCCGCGATTCGCTGCGCGGGACAGTGCCGGTGGCCTTCGTGACTTTGCGGCCCGGCGCCGATTCCGAGACGGTCAAGAAAGGCGTCGCCAGCGCCGTCGAACGGGCGATCGGCGGCATCGCTCGGCTCGGCGCCGTCTATGTCTCGACGGCGCTGCCCAAGACCCGCGCCGGCAAGATCATGCGCCGATTGCTGCGCGAGGCCGCCGAGACCGGCGGCGTCAGCGGCGACACGACGGGGTTGGAGGATGCCGCCACCGTGCAGGCCGTGCTTTTCGCCGTGAAGCCGCCGGCTTAGACTTTCGGCTTGCAGTGAATGAGCCCCGTGCGCCGGCAGGTCGCCACGACCTCGCCGCGCTGGTTGGTCGCGCTATGCTCGAACTCGACGATGCCCTGGTTGGGACGTGATTGGCTGAGGCGCTTGGAGACGATCTTCGTGTGCGCCTTCAGCGTGTCGCCGTGGAAGACCGGCTTGGGGAATTTCACTTCCGTCATGCCGAGATTGCCGATGGTTGTGCCCAGGGTCGTGTCATAGACCGACATGCCGATCATGATGCCGAGCGTATAGATGCTGTTGAACAGCCGCTGGCCGAATTCCGTGCTTTCGGAGAAATGCGCGTCCAGGTGCAGGGGTTGAGGGTTCATCGTCATCAGGCTGAACATCGTGTTGTCCATCTCGGTCACGGTGCGGCTGAAGGCGTGATGAAACTCCTGACCGACCTCGAATTCCTCGAAATACAGACCCGCCATGATCCTCTCCTTCTCGTTAGCCCGCTGCCTATTGCGTCATGACGTTTTCGCGGGTTCGATCAACAATAGCCGCTTGCCCGCCGGCACGGTCTCCCCCGCCTTGCAGGCGACGTCAGCGACCGTTCCCGCGATGGCGGCGGCGAGGGAGGTGAACAGCTTCATCGATTCGAGGACGACGACGATTTGGCCGACCTCGACGCGATCGCCGGGTTCGACTTTCACTTCCGCCACCACGCCCGGCATGGGCGCAAGCACCGCGCCGGAACCGCCAGCGCTCGCTTTCAATCCGGCTATGGCCGCGCTTTCCGCTGCGATGGCGATTTCGTAGCTCTCGCCGTCGAGCGTCAACCGCACAAACCCCGCCGAACGCCGAAAAGCCCCGCGCAGAACCCGGCCTGCGCTCTCGATCTCAAGGCCCTCGCCCTTCGCCGTCAGGGATAGCGCGATCTCGCCTTGCTCGTCATGCACGAGGCGGCCGCCGCCCGGCGCCCGCACCGTCATGTGGAATGTCTGGCCGCCCTCGGTGACGACGAGGCGCGTCTCCGCGACACCGAGAATGCGAAACCCCGACAACGACGCCCAGGCCGAAGCCGCAAGGGACGGCGCCGTCTCAAGCGTCAGCAAAGCGGCGGCGGCTCTGGCCAGACGCGCGTGAGCGCGTGGCGGCGCCCAGCCCTCGGGAAAAGCGTCTTCAATGAACCGCGTCGTCGCGCGCCCGGATGCGAAGATCGGATTGTCGAGCGCGTCAATCAGGAACGCCATCGTGGTTGATGGCCCGAGAATCGTGAAATCGCGCAGGCCGGCGACGAGCTTGCGACGCGCCGCATCGCGGGTGTCGCCATTGGCGATCGCCTTGGCGAGCAGCGAATCATAAAACAACGTGACGTCCGACCCCTCGCCGACGCCGCTGTCGACCCGGATCGTCGAGGGCTCGCGATAGCCGACGATCCGGCCCGCGTCGGGCTGAAAGTTCCGATCGGCGCGCTCGGCGGTGATCCGCGCCTCTATGGCGCAGCCGCGTTGACTTATCTGCTTCTGCGCCGCCGGCAACGGCTCGCCCGATGCGATTCTGATCTGCCATTCGACCAGATCGAAGCCGGTGATCGCCTCGGTGACGGGATGCTCGACCTGAAGCCGCGTGTTCATTTCGAGAAACCAGGGATCGTCCTCGCCCTCTTCCAGAATGAACTCGACTGTGCCCAGATTGTCGTAGCCGATGGCCCGCGCCAGCGCCACGGCGCGCTCATGCAGTTTCGCGCGAATATCGGGCGCCAGATTCGGCGCCGGCGCCTCCTCCAGAACCTTCTGATGATTGCGCTGAACCGAGCAATCGCGCTCAAACAGATGAACGACGTTTCCGTGTTTGTCGCCGGCGATCTGCACTTCCAGATGTCTTGGCCGCAGAACCAGCTTCTCGATCAGCAAGGCGGGATCGCCGAACGCCGCGTCCGCCTCGCGACGCGCCAGATCGATCGCGGGCGCCAGTTCGCAGGCCTCCAACACCTTGCGCATGCCCTTGCCGCCGCCGCCGGCGGAAGCCTTAATCATCAGGGGAAAGCCGATGCGGCGCGCTTCCTTGGCGAGCCGGCCGGCCGATGGGTCGTCGCCGATATAGCCCGGCACGCTTGGCACGCCCGCCGCGGCGGCGATCCGCTTGGCGCCGATCTTGGCGCCCATCGCGACGATGCAGGACGCCGAAGGGCCGACGAACACCCGTCCCGCTTCGGCGCAGAGCTGCGCGAGTTCAGGTTTCTCTGACAAAAATCCGTAGCCGGGATGGATCCCTTCCGCGCCCGAGCGCGCGGCCGCCTCCAGGATGGCGTCGGGCCTCAGATAGCTTTCGCGCGCCGGCGCCGGGCCGATGCGCAAAGCCTCGTCGGCGAAGGCGACGTGCCGCGCCTCACGGTCGGCGTCGGAATAGACCGCGATCGTGCGAATGCCGAGCCGGCGGCAGGTCCGCATGATGCGCACGGCGATTTCGCCGCGGTTGGCGACGAGCAGG
>JAJYDD010000435.1 GCA_021777795.1 Pseudomonadota bacterium
CGAATCAACAGACCCTCGGGCAATTGCACGCGCACCACCTTCTTCTCGTCGCCGGTCAGCGTGTCGACGGCGATCGCCAAGGTTGGCGGCTGATCGACGGCCTGACCGAAAGCGCGAATGGTGCGGCAGAATTCCTTGGCGCCGGACGGATCCTTCTGGCAGACCTTGGTCCAAGGCGTCGGCATGGGAATGAGGTCGAGCTTGATAGGTTGCGGCGCGGTGGGTTTTTGCGCAGCCGGTTTGGGCGTTTGCGCGAACGCGGGCGCAGCCGCCAGCGCGGTAGCGAAGGCCAGAGCGCCCAGGCGCGTGAGCCGGAATTTCATCCCTCGTCCTTTCGTTTTCGACGCTACCGCTGAAACGGCGCCGCGAGACCGCAATGCCCAAGGGCGCGCGTCCTCGCCGGGAAAGCGCGCCCTCTTTCCATATTCGCCGACGCAATCCAACATCTTTTTCGCTAGACTGTTCCTCACCGTCGGCCTCGCCCTGATCTCGTCCGTGGCGCCCGCCGCCCCGGAGCCGGCCATCGCCATGCACGGCGCGCCCGCCCTGCCCGCGAATTTCCCGGCCCTGCCCTACGCTGATCCGCAAGCCCCGCAGGGCGGGACGCTGCGGCTCGGGGTTCTGGGCACATTCGACAGTCTCAATCCATTCAACGTCAAGGCGCTATCGACCGCCGAAGGGCTGGTCGGCCATGTTTTCCAGCACCTCATGGCGCGTTCATATGACGAGCCTTTTACGCTTTATGGGCTTGTGGCGAAATCCATCGAGACGGACGCTGCGCGCGATTACGCGACCTTCCGCCTCGACCCCCGCGCCCATTTCTCCGACGGCGCGCCGATCACCGCCGACGACGTCCGTTTCACCTTCGAACTGCTGCGCGCTCACGGCCGGCCGCCGCAGCGCACCGCCTTCGCGCTGGTCAAGGCCGTGACGACGCCCGACGCCCACACGATCCGCTTCGATCTCACGGGCGCCGACGATCGCGAACTGCCGCTGATTCTCGCGCTCATGCCGGTGTTGTCGCGCGCCCACACCGACGTCGCCGACTTCGAGGAGCCGAGTCTGGCCATCCCCATCGGCTCCGGCCCCTATGTCGTCGACAGCGTCGATCCCGGCCGGCGCATCGTCTACCGACGCGATCCCCATTATTGGGGCCGCGACCTGCCGGTCTCGCGCGGCCTCGACAATTTCGAGCGCATCGAGATCGACTATTATCGCGACGATTCCTCGCTGTTCACCGCCTTCGCGGCCGGTCTCTACGATTTTCGCATCGAGGACGACGCGACGCGCTGGCGGCGCGATTACGATTTTCCCCGCCGCCGGGGCGAGGTCGTCGTCGAATCGCCGAGGATCGAGTTGCCGCGCGGCATGTCCGGCTTCGTGTTCAACACCCGCCGCCCGCAATTCTCGGATGTGCGCGTGCGCGAGGCGCTGGCCTCGATGTTCGATTTCGAATGGATCGACGCGACGCTGTTCGGCGGCGCTTATGTACGCGACGTCAGCTATTTCGGCGACAGCGCGCTGTCGAGCGCCGGCCGGCCGGCGGACGCGCGCGAACAGGCGCTGCTCGCGCCCTACCCCAGCGCGGTGCGCCCCGACATTCTCGCCGGGCGCTGGCGCCCACCCGTCTCGGACGGCTCGGGGCGCGACCGCGCCCTCGCCCGCGCCGCCCTCGCCGAACTCGCGCGCGCCGGCTATGCGCTGAAGGGCGGCGCGCTGCGCGACGCCAGCGGCGCGCCGCTCGGCTTCGAGATTCTCGTCACGACGCGCGCGGAGGAGCGGCTGGCGCTCGATTACACGGCGATGCTGGCGCGCATCGGCGTCACGGCGCGGATTCGCACCGTCGACGAGACGCAGTTCCAGCGCCGCCGCCAGCGCTTCGATTTCGACATGATCCCGGCGAGCTTCCCCGCCTCCGCCTCGCCCGGCGCCGAGGAGCGCGGGCGCTGGGGTTCGGCCGCAGCGAGCCAGGAAGGCGCCTTCAACGTCGCCGGCGCGCGCTCGCCGGCCATCGACGCGATGATTTCGGCGCTGCTGGCGGCGACCAGCGAGGAGGATTTCGCCGCCGCCGTGCGCGCGCTCGACCGCCTGTTGCTGTCCGGCTTCTACATGGTCCCGTTTTATCACGCGAAATCGCTCTGGATCGCCTATTCGGCGCGGCTCGGCCATCCCGCGCGGATTCCGCTCTATGGCGTCGATCTCGACGCCTGGTGGGTGAAGCCGCGTTGACTTGACCGGGGCCCGCGGAGGTATGATCGGAGATCCCGTTCGGAAAGGCGATCCCATGCCGCAGCTTGTCATCGACGTCGTCAGCGACGTGGTCTGCCCCTGGTGTTATGTCGGCAAAAGGCGACTGGAGGCGGCGCTGACGGGCGAAGCGCTCGTGCGCTGGCGCCCGTTCCAGCTCGACGCGACGATCCCGCCCGAGGGCCTCGACCGCAAGGCCTATATGCGGGCCAAATTCGGCGACGGCCCGCGCCTCGCCGAAGCCCACGCCCGGCTCAAAGCGCTGGGCGAGGAGGTTGGGATCGCCTTCGATTTCGCGGCGATCCAGCGCGCCCCCAACACGCTCGACGCGCATCGGCTGATTCGCTTCGCGACCGAAGCGGGCGTGGGGGATGCGATGACGGAGCGGCTGTTCGCCGATTATTTCGAGCGCGGCCGCGACATCGGCGACCGCGCCGTGCTGGAGGCGGCCGCCCGCGATTGCGGGCTTGGCGACATCGCCGCCCGGCTCGACAGCGAGGAGGGTGTCAACGAAGTGCGGGAGGAAATCGCGGCGGCGCAGCAAATGGGCGTCGAGGGCGTGCCGTTCTTCGTCTTTGCCGAGAAATACGCGCTGTCCGGCGCCCAGCCTGTCGAGGTGTTCCAGCAGGCGCTGGCGCAGGCCCGCGAATGATGCGAGTCGAAAAGGGGGATCTCGGCGATCCCCGCTTACTGGCGCTGCTGGAGGCGCATCTTACGCAATGCCGCGCCGAGACAGGACCAAAGAGCGCCCATGCGCTCGCCGTCGCGGGGCTAGCGGCGCCGCAGGTGGAAGTCTTCGCGGGCTTCGAGGGCGAGGCGCTTGTCGTCGTCGGCGCGCTGAAATCGCTCGGCGAGGCGCAAGGCGAGGTGAAATCCATGCACACCAGCGCCGAGCGCCGTCGCTCCGGCGCGGGCGCGGCGATGCTCGCCCATATCGTCGCTGAGGCGCGGCGCCAGGGGCTCAAGCGGCTGAGCCTGGAGACGGGCGCCTGGGATTTCTTCCACCCCGCGCGCCGGCTTTATCGCCGCTTTGGCTTTCGCGATTGCGCGCCGTTCCCGCCCTACAAGGCCGACGCGAACAGCGTGTTCATGACCCTCGATCTCGGCGACGCGACGCCAGTCGCCGCGACGCGCATGGCGGTCGAGGCCGATCTGCCGGAGATCCTCGCCATCTACAACCACATCATCGCCACCTCGACCGCCGTCTATCGCGACGACCCGACGACGCTGGAGGAGCGCGCCGATTGGCTGCGTCAACGCCAGGCCGCCGGCTTTCCAACGATAGTCGCCGAGCGCGGCGGCGAGGTTTTGGGCTTTGCCTCCTACGGCTCGTTTCGCGGCGCGTTTCCGGGTTATCGGCACAGCGTCGAGCATAGCGTGCATGTCGGCGAGGCCGCGCGCGGTTCGGGCATGGGCGCGGCGCTGATGGGGCATCTCCTCGACCTCGCGCGCGAGGCAAACGTGCATGTCATGGTCGGCGCGGTCGACGCCGACAACGCCGGCTCGCTGCGGTTCCACGCCAAGCTCGGCTTCGCCGAGGCCGGGCATTTCCACGAGGTCGGCCGCAAGTTCGGCCGTTGGCTCGATCTGGTGTTCGTGGAGAAGATTTTCCCGGCGGGCCGCTAAACGCCCGCCCGCGCCCAAGTCTGATGGTGGAGATCGCACCGGGCGTCGCGCGTGATCTCACCGACC
>JAJYDD010000436.1:0-2999 GCA_021777795.1 Pseudomonadota bacterium
CTACGGAGTGGGGGCGGCGCCTGAACGCAGCCAGGACTTCGGCGCGCTCGCTTTCGGGGAGAATTCGAAGCCTGCGGCCGCCGCCTCGGCGCTCGCCGCCAGGCTCGCCAGGATCGCGGTTTCGCGCCGCAAGGTGGCGGCGCTCGTTGGCGCCGGCGGTTCGCTCTCGGCGAAGAATCTCGGCGGCGGCGCCATCGATTCGCTGGTGGTGACGGGAGTAAACGATCCTCCACCCGGCTCCGACGATCCCGACGCGCCGGTCGCCGATGACGGATCTGCCGCGTCCGATGGTTCCGTCGCGACTGCGCCGCTGTCGCCGGCGGCGCTTGCGGATCTGCGCGCCCGCCTCGCCCGCTATGGCGGCGGGCAAGTCATCGACGCCAACGCCCCAGCCGCCGCGAGGACGGGGCCGGCGATCGTGGGGCCGGTCGGGCCGCGCCACGGCTTCGACGCCTCGGAAGGCACGAAGCTCGATCCCTTGCGCAACCGGACCTACGATCTCAACTTCGCCAAGTCGATTCCGCCCGATATCAAGTAGCCGCGTGGCTACTGCGTAGCCGCGCGGGTTGTCAGCGCCAGCGCGATGGCGCAGGCGTTGGAGACGTTGAGGCTCTGGATCGCGCCCGGCAGGTCGAGCCGCGCCAGCGCGTCGCATTTCTCGCGCGTCAGCCGGCGCAGGCCACGGTCTTCGGCGCCCAGCACCAGCGCCAGCGGCCGCGATAGCGGCGTCGCGCCGAGGATCTCCGACGCTTCCGAATCGAGGCCGACGCGCCAGTAGCCGAGGTCGCCGAGTTCCTCCATCGCGCGGGCGAGATTGGTCACCGTCGAGATCGGCACATGTTCGAGCCCGCCGCTCGCGGCCTTGGCGAGCAGGCCGGAGAATTCCGGCGAATGGCGCTCCGTCGTCACCACCGCATCGACCGCGAAGGCCGCGCAGGTGCGCAGGATCGCCCCGACATTGTGCGGGTCCGTCACTTGGTCGAGCACCACGACGAGGCCTTTTTCCGGCAATTCCGACACTTCGATCGGTTCCAGCGGCTCGGCTTCGAGCAGCACGCCCTGGTGCACGGCGTCGCGTGGCAGACGGGCCGCGATCTCCTCGCCGGTCACGATGCGCGTCTCGACGCCGCGTCGCGCGATCTCGGTCCCGAGCCGCTCGGCCGCCGCGGGCGTCGCATAAAGCCGCACCAGCCGTCGCCGGGGCGCGGCGAGGGCCGCAGAGACGGCGTGAAAGCCGTATAGGCGCGATGTCTCGCCCCCGCGAGGGCGCTCGGTCTTGTTGCGTTTCATGGTCTGAGCCCCGCTTGGCGAAGCGCCCGTCTATAACAGGCGCGCCCGCAAGGGAAATGGCTCAAGAGGCCGAGAGCATCGTGTGCAGCGCCGCCTCGAAGGCCTCGAAGCTATAGGGCTTCAACAGCACGCCGGAGGCCAGCGGCAGACCGTCGAGCTGGGCCTCGGACTGGCCGGTGGCGTAAACGAAGCGCGCCCCGCGCGCGGCCAGCGCCTCGGCGATCGGCCGGCCGCTTTCGTGGCCGAGCGTGAGGTCGACGATCGCGGCGTCGAAGGGGGCGTCGAGCAGCGCGCGCGCCTCGGCGAGCGAATTGGCGGGCCCCACTGGTTCGTGGCCCATATCGACAAGCCAAGCCTCGACGAGCATGGCGATGAGCGGCTCGTCGTCGACGATGAGAATTTTCGCCAAGCGACTGGGCTCCGCTGCATTGCGATAGTCCCCACCATGAACGTGAAACGGCGCGGATACAAGAGTTCTCCAAGGGCGTCGCGCGTTAACGTTCACGCAGGGCTTCGGAGCCGACCTTGGCGAGCGGCGACAGCCGCTAGTCGATGACGGGGCGGCTGTGGGTCTTTATCTCTGCCGTGACGGTCATGCCGGGGTTGAGCGGGATGTCGTTGCTGGTGACTTTATCGCGGTCTGGTCCCGCGTAGCTTGATTTTCGGCCCTCATCCCCAGCCTCCCGGGCAGCATAACGGGCGCAATCGGCGACCGAGAGTTGGCGAGAATTTGAGGACGACATCCGCCGCATGGACGCCCTCGGCCAGCGCCTGTGCAGGCCGCCTCGACGGCCGGCAACCCATCGGTCGGCACGGCGGCGAGAATCTTGACGGCCTGCCGGTCGCCGTCGTCGGAGCCGCCGAGCTGGCTGCGGAACTTCTTGGCGCCCAGTGCTTGAACGGCGCGCCCCATACGAAGGCTTCGTATTCGCTTAAAGCGGTTCCCGCCGAGGCGGAACCGTGAGGGGATTTGCAAGCCGGCGCGGATCGGAGTCACCGTTGAGGCCGGGATGGAGGCCGGTAGAGGTGGCCAAACCTCTTTCCGGGGATCTTCGCGAAGACTTGGTTGGGGCTGTTGAGCTCCAGCGCCGCTCATCCCACCGCCTGCGCCCCCGCTTTGATGAGCCGGTAGGCAATGGAATCGACCAAAGCCTGGAACGACGCTTCGATGATATTTCCCGACACCCCGACCGTCGACCAGCGCGACCCGTCCGGTGCGCCGAACTCCACCAGCACCCGCGTCACCGCATCCGTGCCGCCCTGGAAGACGCGGACGCGGAAATCCAGCAACTCCACATCCTGGATGAACTTCTGGTAGACGCCGAGATCCTTGCGCAAAGCGAGATCCAGCGCGTTGACGGGACCGTTGCCCTCCGCCGCCGAGATGAACGCCTCCTCGCCGATGCGGATTTTCACCACCGCCAGCGAGGCCGCATAGAGGCCGCTGTCGGCGGTCTGTTTGCGCTCGACATTGACGTTGAACATCTCGACGTCGAAGAACTTTGGCGCCCCACCCAGCCATTTGCGCGCCAGCAACTCGAATGAGGCGTCGGCGCCCTCATAGGCGTAGCCCTGCGCCTCGCGCGCTTTCACCTCGTCGAGGACATGGGCGAGGCGCGGGTCGTCGGCGCTGACCTCCAGGCCGAGGCGCTTCAGTTGCGCGACGAGGTTGGAGCGTCCGGCCTGATCGGAGACCAGAATCGCCCTGG
>JAJYDD010000436.1:3009-3927 GCA_021777795.1 Pseudomonadota bacterium
GTTGCCGACGCTCTCGGGCGGCACATGCTCGTAGGTGCGCGGATCTTTCGCCAGCGCCGAGGCGTGGATGCCGGCCTTGGTGGCGAAAGCCGAGGCGCCGACATAGGGCGCATGACGATTGGGGGCGCGGTTCAGCAACTCGTCGAAGCCGTGGCTGAGCCGCGTCAGGCCCGCCAAGGCCTCGGGCGTGATTCCGATGTCGAAGCGGTCGGCGAAATCCTTTTTCAGCGCCAGCGTCGGAATCAGCGACACCAGATTGGCGTTGCCGCAGCGCTCGCCGAGGCCGTTCAGCGTGCCCTGCACCTGCCGCACGCCTGCGCGCACGGCGGCCAGTGAATTGGCGATGGCGTTGCCGGTGTCGTTATGGGCGTGGATGCCCAGCCGTTCGCCGGGGACCGGCTCCGAGACCTCCCACACGATGCGCTCGATCTCGTGCGGCAGCGTGCCGCCATTGGTGTCGCAGAGCACCACCCAGCGCGCGCCGGCGTCATAGGCGGCCTGAGCGCATTGCAGCGCGTAAGCCGCGTTGGCCTTGTAGCCGTCGAAGAAATGCTCGCAATCGACCATCGCCTCTCGGCCCCCCGCGATGGCGGCGCGCACGCTGTCGCGGATGGCGTCGAGGTTTTCCTCCAGCGTGCAGCCGAGCGCGACATGGACGTGATAATCCCAGCTCTTGGCGACGAAGACGATGGCGTCGGCGTCGGCCGCCAGCAAGGCGGCGACGCCGGGATCGTTGGCGACCGAGCGGCCGGGGCGCTTGGTCATGCCGAAGGCGCAGAATTTCGCGCGCACGGTGGGCTTGGCCTTGAAGAACTCGGTGTCGAGCGGATTGGCGCCGGGATAGCCGCCCTCGACATAATCGACGCCGAGTTCGTCGAGCAGTCGCGCGATGTGGCGCTTGTCGTCGAGGCTGAAATC
>JAJYDD010000437.1 GCA_021777795.1 Pseudomonadota bacterium
CCTGGTTGGAGAGCCGCAGAAAACCCCGCGCCGAAGCGCGGGGCCACCCGATTGCGACGGCGTTCAATCGTCGAAGTTGTTGATGACGATGTCGGCGATGGCGCGCTTGGTGACGACGCCGACGACGTCCTTGGGGCCCGGCTTGCCCTCGCCGGTGTAGACGATGGCAGCCCCGGCGCGATGGCGCTTCAGCCGCGCCAGCGCGCGCCCGAGCAAGTCGGTGTCGCGCACCAGCACCAGGGTCCGCTCCATGAAATCCTCGATCTTGACATCGGGATCGGCGCGGAAGCGGCTCCACAGCCCCGAACGCGGTTGCACCAGGCCGACGATGCGCCCGTCGCGCTCCACCACCACGGGCGCGAGATCGTCGAGCACGTCGGAATGGAGCGCCGCCGCCAGCGGGACGCCCGACTGCGCGCGCACGAAATTACGCTCCATCACGTCCTGCGCCTGGGATTCCAGGTACAGGTTGGCGTGCCGCTCCTTGGGGATGCGGTGGCCGCGATGACGCAGCTTGATGGTGTAGATCGTCTCGGAGATCAGCACCCGGCGCATGCCGGCCGCGACCGCGACCGCGACGATGACAGGCACGATGATCTCGTAATCGCGCGTCATCTCGAACACCATGACGATCGCCGTCATCACCGCGCCGCTGCCCGCGCCCACCATCGCCGCCATACCGATGATCGCCGCCGAAGGCGCCTGCAAGTCCGCGCCGGGCAACAGCCGGCCCACGAGCAGCGCGAAGGCGCCGCCGAGCGTCGCGCCCAGATAGAGCGAAGGCGAGAAAATGCCGCCCGAGGCGCCGCTGCCCAGGCTCACCGTCGTCGCTGCCAGCTTGAGCGCGAACAGCAGCCCCAGCAGCGCCCACAACTCCATGCCGTTGGTGGAAAGCCCCTTGCCGCCGGCCAGAATCGCCTGGATGACGCCGTAGCCGACGCCGTCCACGTAATAATGGCCGAAATAATGGGCGAGAACGATCATCAGGCCGCCGACGATGGTCATGCCGATGATGTTCTGGAGATAAGGCCCGCCGGGGATTTCCGGGAAGATGTCCTCCATGAACACCAGCACGCGGATGAACGCCCAGGCGCCGACGCCAACCAACAGGCCGAGCCCGGTATAGGCGACGACCTGCTCGACGACGAAAGCGTGGCCGAGCGGCATGACATCGGCCGGCACATCGAAGGCCGGATTGGGGCCGATCATGATGCGCCCGAGCAGCGTCGCCGCGCCGGTCGCCACCACCACGGGCAGGAAGGTGCGGTTGGAGACTTCCGGCAACAGGATTTCGAGCGCGAACAGCACGCCGCCGAGCGGCGTGTTGAAGGTCGCGGCTATGCCGGCGCCGGCGCCAGCGGAGATCAGCGTCACCTTCTGCGTGGTGTTGAGGTTGAGGCGCTGCGAGAAGGCCGAGCCCAGCGACGAACCGATCTGGATGATCGGCCCCTCGCGCCCGACCGCCGCGCCCGTGCCGATGGAGAGCGCCGAGGCCAGCGTCTTGATGATCGCCACCAGACCGCGGATGTTGCCGCGGGTGTAGTAGATCGCGTCCATCACCTCCGGCACGCCGTGGCCTTTCGCCTCCGGCGCGAACTGCCGGACAAGAAAAACCACGATGAGGCCGCCGATGATCGGCGCCAGAATGATCCAGTTGCCGAACCGGCTTGTCGATTCCAGGATGTTGGCGTCGTAGACGTAGCTGAAACGCCCATAATAAGCGAAATTGTGGATGACGCCGATCAGGGCGCGCAGCGCCCAGGCGCCGACTCCGGTCGCAAGTCCGATCACCAGGGAGAGCAGACAGAGGATCAGGAGATTGACGCGCGTTTCAGGTTCGGCTTGCGTCTGCGTCCGTTCGGCGCCCGCCGAGGACGCCATAGATAGCGACATGGGCTGTAATCCCCCGTATTTTCGAGTTTGGGAAAGCGTTTTCGCCTCGCACGTATGCGGCGCGGGGGCAACCCGCATTGGTGGCGAAAAGGCGCCATATCAGGGGCATTACGGGGGCAAAAAGGCAACCGCATTATGTGCATAACGGGCGCGAGGTGTTCGCGGCTCGGTCGGCGCGCGTGGGATAGCCGCCATGACGACGGATCGCTCCGCGGTCGCCAATAGTGTCGCGGACCCCGCGATTGCGTGGCCGCCTCTGCGTCGGTTTCCGGGCCGCCAGACGCCCGCCCGCGAGTCGCGAAGGCGGCAGGCGAGGAAATAAAGCGAGGCCGAAAGGAACGTCGCAGAAGCCGGAGCGCAAGAAACGTGGCGCCAGAACGCTCGGCGGGTGGAGGTTCCGCGCGCAGGCCCGAGCGCGCTCGGGCCTGCGACCGAATGACATAGCGCGGCCGACATATTTAAATTCCGTCGTCGCGCAAGCCGCTGGCGGCGATAAAGTCTCGCGAAGGTGCTTGAGTTTGCTTGGCGAAGCGCTGAGAAGCGTAAATTCCGCCCCGCTCGAAAATTCACCGGAAATTCAGTTTCCCGGACTCTTGTCTTAACGGCGCGCTTCCCTTGGCAATCGGCCCACTTAAGCTTAAATGGGCTTCACAGGGACCGCGTGAGACTCCACGACGGAGTTATCGAGGTCGACGGGATCGCGATGAACGCCAATTTACGCAACTTCGCCCTCTGGGTGATCATCTTTCTGCTCGTCCTGGCGCTGGTGACCTTGTTCCAGAGCCCTGCGCAGAAAACGTCCAACAGCGAGATCATGTTCAGCCAGTTGCTGACCGAGGTCGATGGCGGGCGCGTGCGCGACGTGACCATCTCCGGTCCAGACATTTCCGGCCATTACAAGGACGGTCATGCCTTCGAGACTTATGCGCCGAGCGATCCCGGCCTCGTGGACAAGCTGTTCAACAAGGGCGTGGCGATCTCGGCCCGGGCGCCCTCGGACGGCAATTCCTGGCTGCTGACCCTGCTCATCAATGGCTTGCCCTTAGTGCTGTTCCTGGGCGTGTGGATCTACATGTCCCGCCAGATGCAGGGCGGCGCCGGCAAGGCGATGGGCTTCGGCAAGTCCAAGGCCAAGCTATTGACCGAATCGCAGGGCCGCGTGACCTTCGAGGATGTCGCTGGCGTCGACGAGGCCAAGGAGGATCTCCAGGAGATCGTCGAATTCCTGCGCGACCCGCAGAAGTTCCAGAAGCTCGGCGGCAAGATTCCGCGCGGCGTGCTGCTCGTCGGCCCTCCGGGCACCGGCAAGACGTTGACCGCGCGCGCCGTCGCCGGCGAGGCGAATGTGCCGTTCTTCACCATCTCGGGCTCCGACTTCGTGGAGATGTTCGTGGGCGTCGGCGCCTCTCGCGTGCGCGACATGTTCGAACAGGCCAAGAAGAACGCGCCCTGCATCATCTTCATCGACGAGATCGACGCGGTCGGGCGCCATCGCGGCGCGGGGCTGGGCGGCGGCAACGACGAACGTGAGCAGACGCTCAATCAGTTGCTGGTCGAGATGGACGGTTTCGAGCAGAACGAGGGCATCATCATCATAGCGGCGACCAACCGCCCCGACGTGCTCGACCCTGCGTTGCTGCGCCCCGGCCGCTTTGACCGCCAGATCACGATCTCCAACCCCGATTTCATCGGTCGCGAGAGGATTCTGCGCGTTCACGTGCGCAAGGTTCCGCTGGCCCCCGACGTCGAATTGAAGACGATCGCGCGCGGCACGCCCGGCTTTTCGGGCGCCGATCTGATGAACCTCGTTAATGAGGCGGCCCTGCTCGCCGCCCGGCGCGGCAAGCGCGTCGTCACCCGGCAGGAGTTCGAGGACAGCCGCGACAAGATCATGATGGGTGCCGAGCGCCGCACCCTGATGATGACGGAGGAGGAGAAACTCCTCACCGCCTATCACGAGGGCGGTCATGCGCTGGTGTCGCTGTCGATGCCGGCCTCGACGCCGATCCACAAAGCGACGATCATTCCGC